>JAHWKJ010000523.1 GCA_019347905.1 Planctomycetota bacterium | reverse complement strand
CGGCCACCTCACGCGAACTGGACCCGGTGATGCGGGTGCAGGCCGGCCACGCAACCTTTACGGCGGAGACGGCGCTGTCGCTGCTGGAGCGGCCGGGGGCCATGAAATCGCACCTGCACAACGTGCTGTTCGAGCCGAAGACGACGCGGTTCTGGGTCGCCAACGCCGGCCGCGACGGCACGCCGGCCGCCGAGCAACCCTACCACGCCTTCCGGCTGACCGACCTGCTCGCGAGCCGGCCGGACCCCTCGGTGCCGGAACTGCCGATGCGAGAGCGGCCCACCAGACAGGCAGCGGATTGAAGATGGCTGTGGAACCTCAGGACAACCAGTTGGAAGCGGAGCCGCCGTTCGACATTCGTGACACGTACGCCGCTCAGGATGCCGCGTCGGCGCATGTCTGGAACGACCCGGAACTGGACCTCTACAACGACTACGATACTCACAGGCCGGAGTAGCGTCGCAAGTGCCGGGTTTGGGCCGGTTGACTGCTACGGCGTTTGCGCTCTCGGTTCGATCTGCTCCAATGCGATGCCTGCCAGCCGCGCGAGGCGCGGCTCGTCGGCCGCCGCCGCAGTGCGGAGGGCATCGAGTGCGGCGACCGCGGCTGTCCCGATCTGGCCCAGCGCCCAGGCGGCGCGCTGCCGCACGGACAGCGGCCGGTCCGCAGCCAGGGCGGCGGCGAGCGCGGGGACTGCCTCGGCCGCCTCGGCACGTAGTCGCCCCAGGAGCGTCGCGGCCCAGTAGGCGCTGCCTTCAGTGGACGCCAGCAATTCTGCCAGCGATTTCGCGTCGGCTCGCTCCGGCGGGCCGAGCTCTTCGAGAGCCGCGACTGCCCATTCGCGAACGGCTTCGTCGGCGTCGCCCGCGGCGCGGACCAGCGGCACCGCGGCCGCTCGGGCATTCGGCCCCAGCCGCGCCAACGACTCCGCGGCCGCCGCGCGGCGAACCGCCTCGGCGTCGGTCAGGTCGCGAATGGAACTCGACAGATCGTACTTCATGCGGGGAGAATGTGCTGCAACATAGCCATGCATTCTCGGGCCGGCAACGTCTGATGGAAGCCATCTTCGACTGGTTCGAGCAGATCATGGACTGGATGGGCCGGCACCGGACGCTGTTCTGGTGGCTGGGGCTGGGCTCGGGGGTGCTGTTTCTGGCGACGCTGGTCGCCGTGCCCGTCGTCGTCGCGCGGATTCCTCACGACCATTACCGCGTACGCCGCCGGGCGGCCGAGCAGAAGTCGGCCCTGCAATTCGCGATCTGGGTGATCGCGATGATCCTCAAGAACGTGCTGGGTGTGGCGCTCGTGCTCGCGGGGATTGCGATGCTGGTGCTGCCGGGACAGGGCGTCATCACGGTTTTCATTGGCGTCATGCTGCTGAACTTTCCCGGCAAGGCGCGGCTGGAATTGTGGATCATCAGCCGCCCGGCCGTGCTGCGGAGCATCAACTGGATGCGTCAGAAGATGCACAAGCCACCGCTCGAACTCCCCGACACCGTCGGCTGAGCAAACTCACTGGAGACCGTCGCCGTGCATACCTCGCTCGTCTGTGCCTCGTGCCGAAAGCCGCACGCGATCGACCGGCTGCAGAACCTCTGCACGGCGTGCGGGCTGCCGCTGCTGGCGGAGTACGATCTGGCATCGCTCGCCGGACGCTTCACCGTCGATGCGGTCCGCCGCAGGAGCGAGCGCTCGATGTGGCGGTTCCTGGAGGTGCTGCCCGCGGCCGATGCGGACGACGTCGTTTCGCTGGGCGAAGGGCAGACGCCGCTGTTGCCCTGCGTGGCCCGCGGACCCTTCGACGCGTTCGAGAACTTGTACATCAAGGACGAGGCGTTCAATCCCACCGGCAGCTTCAAGGCCCGCGGCATGTCGGCGGCCGTCACCCGGGCCAAAGCCTTGGGCGCGAAGACGGTGGCCCTGCCCTCGGCCGGCAATGCGGCCGGCGCTGCGACGTACTACGCCGCCAAGGCCGGCCTCCAGTGCTTTCTGTTCATGCCGGAAGACACGCCGCCGGCCAACATCACCGAGTGCGTCGTCGGCGGAGCGCGGGTGTCTCTCGTCAACGGCCTGATCAGCGATTGCGGCAAGCTCGTCCGTCAGGGCGTCGAGCGGTTCGGCTGGTTCGATCTGTCCACGCTCAAGGAGCCGTTCCGCATCGAAGGCAAGAAGACAATGGGCTACGAGCTGGCGTTCGACCTCGCCGATGCGGCCGGCAGCGAGCGGCTCCAACTCCCCGACGTTGTCTTTTATCCTACCGGCGGCGGCACCGGCCTGATCGGCATGTGGAAAGCCTTCGACGAGATGCAGCGGCTGGGCTGGATCGGCGCGGAGCGGCCGCGGATGGTCGTCGTGCAGGCTGCCGGCTGCGCTCCCATCGTGCGGGCCTTCGAGGCCGGTGCCGAGCGGGCGGAGATGTTCCCCAATGCCCACACCGTCGCCAGTGGACTGCGCGTGCCGGGGGCCATTGGCGATTTTCTGATGCTCAAGGTGCTGCGCGAGAGCCGCGGCACGGCCGTCACGATCGGCGACGACGAGCTGCTGAATGGCGTCCGCGAACTGGCGCAGTATCAGGGCGTGTATGCCTGCCCGGAGGCCGGTGCCGTGTGGAAGGCGGCGGTGAAGCTCCGCGAAAGCGGCTGGCTCGACCCGGCGGAGCGGATTGTCCTGTTCAACACCGGCAGCGGCCTGAAGTACAATCACTTGTTCCCGCCGTCGGGACTCCAGCGGCTCGATCACCGCGATCCGGCGTGCCTGGAGCGGATCGCGCCGTAGCACAAGCGTCCCGCTTGTGCCGTCTCACCTGCTTTCGATTCGGTATGCCGATGAACGCTGTGCCCTCGACATCCGAGCAAGCGGGACGCTTGCTCTACGTGACCGTGGCGATGGCTCTCGTCTCGGCCGCGGCTCAACCGCCGCAATCTCACGCTGCGGAGTTGACGCGTGCGCTGGCTCCGGCGGTCGAATCCATCACCGAACGCGAGTTGCGCGAGCACGTGAACGTCCTGGCCAGCGACACGTTCGAGGGCCGCGAAGCGGGCAGCCGCGGCGGCCGGGCGGCCGCCGCATATCTCGTCACCGAGCTCAACAAGCTCAGGCCGCGAGGTCTGGAGCCGGGCGGACCCGAGGGCGATTGGTTCCAGCCTTTCGGAGCCAACTGCCGCAACGTGCTGGCCGTTTTACCCGGGCGCGATCCCGATCTTCGCAAGACGTATGTCCTGGCCGGCGCTCACTTCGATCACGTCGGTTACGGCAACGCTCGCAACAGCCTCGGACCGATCGGCCGCATTCACAACGGGGCCGACGACAACGCCAGCGGCACCGCGGGCCTGCTGGAAGTGATCGAGGCCATTCTGGAGTTGCCGGAGCGGCCGCGGCGGTCGGTCGTGTTCGCGTTCTGGGACAGCGAAGAGAACGATCTGGGTGGCTCGGAGCACTGGGTCCGCCACCCCACGGTTCCGCTGAAGAGCATCGCCCTCGTGCTCAACGCCGACATGATCGGCCGCCTGCGCAGCGACACCCTCGAAGTGTTCGGCGTCCGCACCGCCTCCGGACTCCGGCAGCTCATCTGTGAGCAGAACGCCGAAACGGCATTGCGGCTCGACTTCAACTGGGCGCTGACTCGGGACAGCGACCATTACCCGTTTTACGAGCGCCGCGTGCCGTTCCTGATGCTGCACACGATGAAGCACGACGAGTACCACCGCCCCAGCGACGACGCGCACCTCGTGAACGTGCCGGGAATGCGGCGGGTCAGCCAACTGCTCCTGCGGCTGACGGTGGCCGCGGCCGAGGCGGAGCGGCTGCCGGACTTCCGCCCAGAGTGCACCAGCGAAAGCCACTCCAGCGAGCGCAGCCTGATGGTCCGCGAGTCTGCCCCCCGCCCTCGAATGGGCGTGGCGTGGGATTCGGCACTCGCCGCCGAGGGTGCGATCCGGCTCGTGCGGGTCGAGACGGACTCACCGGCCGGACGCGCGGGCCTGCAGCCGGGCGACCGCATCATTCAGCTTGGCGGCGTCGCTGCCGACGGCGGACACGATTTCGCACAGCTTGTGCTCGCGGCCCCCAAGGAGGTGCAGGTGGTCGTGGAGCGCGAGGGCGAGCCGGGACCGCTCGCACTCGCAGTCGAGCTCGATGGAGAGCCCCGGCGGGTCGGCATCTCCTGGCTCAGCGACGATGGCGACCCCGGCGGAGTGATTCTGACCCGCGTCAGCGAAAGTTCCGCCGCTTGGAAAGCCGGCCTGCGGCCGGGCGACCGGGTGTATGCTGTCGATGGCCGGTCGTACCGCTCGTCGCAGGAGCTTTTGCGGCTGCTCGAAAGCGATGACGAGACGCTGTCCGTGACGCGCGAACGCGCCGGTCGGCTCGCGACGGTCGAACTAGCGCTGCCGCCGCGGTTTGAGCCGACGTCGCCGGCTGAGTAAGCCATGAATCGGCTACGACGAATGCGTCTCGACCGGCTCTTCGACGTGCGGCCGGGCGACCGGCGGCTTGTGGGCCGCCTCTCCAAACGGCT
>JAHWKJ010000522.1 GCA_019347905.1 Planctomycetota bacterium | reverse complement strand
CAGTGGCGGCCGGCGCGAACGATTCGTCGGCACCGTCATCGAAGGCGAAGTACCGCACGCGAGCGCCCAAGCCGTCCGACCCGGTGTAGCCGATTGAGTAGCGGACCGAAAGATCGTGGTCGTGCTCGAACGGCTGCTCGAACGAACGATTGACGCCGGTGAGATCAATCACCGTGAACGCCTGGTTGTCGTTGAACCGCGGCTTGAGGAACAACAGGTCGACGCCGGCGGTCCAGCCGCTCTGGTCTTCGCAGCAGCACGGGTCGCAGCCGCACGAGCTACCGCACGTGCCGCAGGCGGCCCCGTAACCGTAACTGCCGGCCATCACCATCGCCCCGTCGCCGCCCAGGCGCGTCTTGAGCGCGGCCAGTTCGGCTTCGAGGCTGGCGATCTGCGTCTGCATGCTCGCCGGCTGAGCGTCGACGGCCGGCACGTTCTCCGCGAGCAGCGGAGTCGCGCCGCCGGCCATGCCCATGGCGGCGGCGGTCATCAGTCCCTTCAACAGCCTCTTCATCTCTCACCACTCCTTGTGAGCGCGGGAAAATGGGTCCTCCGGCCGCCGCCGGATCTGCGTTGCCGATCCGGTTCCGCCGGTCTTGACTGGAGTATCGGCCCGGTCGTGCCCGCCGTAGCGGTTGTTCCGCGCGGCGGATGGGGGAATAACCCGCACTGCTCTCGCCGCAAGCGTACAGGCCGCAGAGCCGCCACCGGGGGAATAACCCCCACGCGCGGCATAATCGGCAAAGTTTGACAAACGTCGAGGGTCGAGGGTCGAGGGCCAGCGGGAAGGTCGGGGTGCGGTCAGGGGCGAGCTGCGGTCATCGCTCGCGTGAGCCCGCGAAAATGCGTATCTTCGAAGCGCTCTGGCTCTTGTCCCTCGACTCTCGACCCTCCGCTGGCTCTTGTCCCTCGACCCTTGTCCCTCGACCCTCCCCATGACCGACCCGCTGTTTTCCGTGGCCGACAAAGTGACGCTCGTCTCCGGCGGCAGCCGCGGTATCGGGCGGGCCATCGCCGGTGCCTTCGCCGAGCGCGGCGCGAGGGTCATCGTCAGCGGACGCCAGCCCGAGACGCTGGAGCAGACCGCACGCGAAATCTCCCGCGAAGACGGGCCGGTGCGGGCGAGTGGCTGCGATGTCAGCTCGCAGGAAGACGTTCAGCGGCTGGTCGAGAGCGTGCTCGACGAGTACGGGCGGATCGACGTGCTGATCAATGTCGCCGGCGTCAACAAGCGACAGCGGGCCGAAGCGTTCACGCCCGGCGAATACGACTTCATCCTCGACATCAACCTCAAGGGAGCGTTTTTCCTGGCTCTCGAGGCCGGGCGGGCCATGCTTGAAGCCGGTCGCGGCTCGATCATCAACATCGATTCGCTCAACAGCTTCCGACCGCTGCCGGGTGTGTTGCCCTATGCGATGAGCAAGGCCGGCCTGGCGGCGATGACGCGGGGACTGGCGACGGAATGGGGCCCGCGCGGCGTGCGGGTGAACAGCCTCGCGCCCGGCTTCATCCTGACGGATCTCACGCGGAAGCTCTGGTCCGATCCCACCATGCACGAGTGGGGCCGGGCCAACACGCCGCTGGGCCGTCTGGGCGAAGTCGAGGACCTCGTGGGCACCGCGATCTTCCTCGCCTCCGACGCGGCCGCGTTTCTGACTGGGCAGGTGATCTACGTCGACGGCGGCATGACGGCCGGCATCTCGTGGCCCATCCCGCTGTAATACGATCGAGGACGCCAGCCAAAGCCGGCGCTTCCAAAACGCGGGGTGCTGCTCGCAAACATCGTGTATAATTCGAGGACGGTTTCTCAAGGGGCAATGCCATGCAGCAGCTTACGCTCAACGTTTCCGACGAACTCGCAGCGGAACTTGCGACGTGCGATGCGGCCGAGATGTCCCGGCTGCTCGAGCTGGCGATGCGTGAACGAAACGCCCGCCACCATATCCGCCTCCCGGGTCTGGCCGAGATTTTCGAGCGGCTGGCCGAATTGCCTTCGCCCGAGGAGGTCTTGGCGCTCCGCCCGGCTGATTCGCTGCAGCGGAGGATTGAGCAATTGCTGGAAAAGCGGCGGAATCAGGCCATGACGGACCAGGACGAGGCCGAATGGCAGGCCTTCGAGTTCGTCGAGCATCTGGTGCGACTTGCCAAAGCCAGGGCTCTGGCCAAATCGCAGGCCGTGTAGACCGATGCCGCAGTTACCTGTCGCACTTCGACGACGTGTAGCCGAACGTGCGGGGAACTGTTGCGAGTACTGCCTCATCCCCGAGTCTTGCACGTTTGCGCCACATGAGATCGATCACGTCGTGGCGAAGAAGCACCGGGGTGCGACGGTCGAGGAAAACCTTGCGCTGGCATGCGTCCTCTGCAACGCCCACAAGGGGACCGATTTGACCTCAATCGATCCACTGACGGGACACGTGGTCGACTTGTTTCATCCGCGGCGACATCGGTGGAGCGAGCACTTCCGACTTGAATCGGCGCGCATCGAACCACTGACTGCCCAGGGCCGAGCCACGGTTTCGCTGCTTCAACTGAACGCCGCAGATCGAATGCAGGAACGTGCGGAGTTGATGGCGGCGGGAACGGTCTTCGCTCCTCAGGATCGTTGCAACGCGCCGGTGACGGCGGCTGGTTTACGCATCGCCGGCAACCTCGCGGCCGTTCGCCGGCGGATGGAGGACGCTTGCGCCCGGAGCGGCCGCACGCTCGACAGCGTCACGCTCGTCGCGGCGGTCAAGTACGCGAAGGTCGATTGGGTCCGCGAGCTGGTATCGCTGGGACAGTTGGACCTCGGCGAGAGCCGTCCGCAGCAGCTTGTCGAACGGGCGGGACTCTTCACCGACCCTGTCCGCTGGCACCTGATCGGGCACTTGCAGCGGAACAAGGCCCGCAAGGTGCTCTCCCTCGCAACCTGTGTTCACTCCGTCGACACCTGGAAGCTGCTTCATCGGCTGGAGACGCTTGCCGGTGAAATGGACCTTGCGCCGCGCGTGCTGCTGGAGATCAACGTCGCCTGCGAGGCGGCGAAGCATGGGTTCGACCCCGCGGACGTGGAATCGAACTGGCAGCAGGCGCTTCGCTGCCGCCGCGTGCAGATCGCGGGGCTGATGACGATGGCGCCGTGGTCGGATGACCCTGAAGACGCGCGTCCCGTCTTCCGTTCGCTGCGCGAGCTGCGCGACCGGCTGGTGGAGCGCTCCGCGGGCGCGCTGGCACTGGAAGAGCTGTCGATGGGCATGAGCCACGACTTCGAAGTGGCGATCGGCGAAGGGGCGACGATCATCCGCGTCGGCAGCGACCTCTTCGCCGGGCTGTGAAGCCGGCGTCGAAGTGGGATTTGAACAGGAGCAAACGAAGGAAACGGAGCAGAAAGCCTTTCACGACCTCGATGCCGAGCCTTCGTTATCTCCGTTGCCTTCTGTTCAACTGCTTGCGGCCGAGCATCGCGATGCCGGCACGTCGGCTCAAGCCCTACTCGACGCGCACCGCCTGCACGATCGGGTCGAGAAACGGCGCAAGCACTTCATAATCCCCGCTCCAGTTGCGCTCCCAGCCGCGGCCAGCCCGCGAGACGACAAGATCGAGGCCGGGGATCACCACGATCAGGCTGTCGTACAGGCCCCACGACCAGTACGCGTCCCGCGGCACCTTCGGCAAGGCGCCGTCGGCGTTATTCCACCACAACAATCCGTAATGTGCCGAGGCGTTGCCGTGCCGCTCGCCGTCGTGCTCGGGCAGCGGCACGACGGCTTCAACGGGAGCACGCGCCTGCCGGACGAACTCGGCGGGAAGGATCTGCTCATCGCCCCAGCGTCCTTCGCGCTGGTACAAGAGGCCGATGCGGGCCATGGCATCGACGTTGGCGCTGATCCCCGAGCCGAACTCGCGGCGCGGCACGCCCGCGATCGTCTTCTCGCGATAGGCATGCCCGCGCCACGTGAGATCGCGCTCCGTAATGCCCAGCGGCCCGAACACCCGTTCGAACATCAGCGCTTTCACGTCGCGGCCGTATTCGAGCGTGATGCACTCCGCCAGCCAGTTGGGACCGCCGTCGCTGTAATGCCACTTGGTGCCGGGGCGGAACACGATCGGCTCGTATCCGCCGGGCTTTTCAAAGCCCGCCGTCTGCGTCGCCAGGTGCAGTAGCGTGATCTCATCGAGCCAGCCGGTCTTCGTATTGGTTTCGGGCGGAACGCCGAATGTGGGGTGATGGTCGCGGGCCTTGTCGGTGAGCTTCAGCTTTCCGTCGCCGATGGCCAGCCCGAGCGCGGTGACGCCGATGGATTTCGTCGTCGATTTCAGATCGTACCGCTGCCTCAGATCGCCCCACGCGAGGACCAGTTTTCCACCGCGGGTGATGTAGCCGGAGCCGCCGCCGGTGAGGGCGTAGTCGCGGGCCTTGTTGAGCAGAGCTTCATCGAGGCCGGCGTCCGCGGGCGTAATGCGCTCCCAGGTTTCGCCGGGCCACGCAACCGGGGTGGCCGGGGCTGAAGGCTGAAGTTTAGCCGCGGCCCAGCGG
>JAHWKJ010000051.1 GCA_019347905.1 Planctomycetota bacterium | reverse complement strand
GCAGCCCGCGCGAAAGGAAGCGGACCGGCTGAGCGAAGGGCGTCCGGCGGATGGCCGCCCGCGTCCGTCTCCAGGCGGCTCGCACGCGCCGGACGAGCGGATCGACCTGCTGCTGCATCTCCGACCACTGCCGCAACTCGTCCGGCGTCAATTCATCGGCGCGTTGGATCGTGACCAGTGTTGTCATGCGCCATGCACCGGCACCGGCACCCGGCTCTGGTAGGCGATGAACCGAATTCCGTCCCACATGCCCGCAGACAGCGAGCGCTTGGGGACGAGCCAGTCACAACTCGCAAAGGTCTCTTCGTGATCCGTCGGATTGACGTACAGGAGTGTGAGCGGGCGGGGGTGGGCGACGAGGGAGCGGCGAATCTGCTCCTGGACGGCGCGCAGCACCTCGCCTTGGAAGGGATTGAACAGGAAGATCACCGTCACGTCCGACGGCACGCTGTACGTGCAAGCATCGGCCGTGACGATCTCGTTGGGACATTTCAGCCGCCGCTTCGCCTGGCGAAGGTTCTCTTCCGCAATCGCGCTGAGCGCGGGCAGCATTTCGACCCCAATCACGCGCCGGAACGGGTATGTGGCGGCCACCGTGACTATCCGCCCTTTGCCGCAGCCGTAGTCGAGGAACACGTCTTCTCCGGCGCGGATTTCCAGCGACGAGAAGGCGCCGTCGATGCATTCGTAGCTGAGCGGTTCGTACTTGATGTACGCCGGATCGTCGTACGAGTCTTTCCACTCGTCGCAACTGGCCGTCTCGATGCCCAGCGACCATTCCCGGTAGCCCTCGTAGAGGTGATACCGCGCCCAGCGGGCGGTGTCTTTCGGGCCCTTGGTGAAGACTCGTCGAATTCCTTTGACGAGAATGCCCAGCATGTCTGATCTCCTGTGGAGGCGTTGTTAAACAGGACGACGATATCGGTGACTGCTCCCGGAGCGCGCCCAATGAGACAGCGTCAGGTCATTCACGGTCTACACGGCGAGCCGCGCAGGCTGCTCTGGGCGAGCCGGCCCCACACGGGGGCTACTGTCTCACAATCAGTCAGCCGTGGTGCGGGGTGGTCTTAATGGCGACCTCCTTTCCGGCGAGGACCGACTTCAAAGCCTCCTCAGCGGAGCCGCCGCCGTCGTGCCGAAGCTGGCCGCAGTAGCGGAGCACGCCATTGCCGTCGATCACCACGGTGGTCGTGGTCCTGTTGACCCCGAACAGGTCGGCCGTACTGCCGCTGGGATCAAGGACGACGGGCAGCTCCAGCCCGTTCTCCTTGAGGAAGGCATCGACACTCTCGGCTGTCTCGTCGGCATTGGCGGCCAAGGCGATCACGGCGGCGCGGCCCCGATAATCCCTGGACAGCCTGGCGAGCAGGTGCTCCACATCGCGGCAGCTATGGCAGGTCGTGCACCAGAACGAAAGAACCACGACGCCCGCGTTGGTCAGCCTTTCGTCGTTCTGCAACTCGCTGAGTTTCACGCTTTTGCCGTCGAGCGTTCGGACGGAAAAGTCCGGCACGACGCCGCCGATCTTGACGCTGCCCTGGGGCCGCGTCTCGTGGCCGCGATGCGCGCCGTGGTCGTGATGCTCGTGGCGTTTCTCCGCCACGTTCTTGTGAGTGTCGGTTTTTGCGATCGTGGCAGGCACGTTCTCCGAATGCTCCCCGGCAGACGCCTGCCCATCGCCGTGGTCGCGAGCTTCCGGCGGGTGGGATTCCTCCGCGCCGGTTCCGGGGATGGCGCCCGAGGGAGGACTGGCGGGAGGCGCCTCATTCGAGTTGCACCCCACGAACAGCACGGCTCCGAGGGCCAGCGACACCAACGTACCAATCGGCAATCGCGTCATGACATTCCTTTCACTCTCTCATTCAGAAAGGCTGCCGTCGCGGGCGGCAGATTCGGCTGCCGCCCACGACAGCAAGCGGACACGCGGCCTCTACGACCGAGGCCGCAAAACCAAGTGTGCTATTCTGCCGGTCGACCAGTCTGCTCTGACCGACCGGTCTTGCTCAGGTACAGCTCCGGGTTTCGCTGCACCTTCGCGATGCAGCCTTTGCAGCAGACAAACACGTCCTGCCCCTTGACGGTCACCTTCCAGGGAGTGCCCATCGAACCCAGCGGCTCGTCCATCACCGGGCACAGCTTCTGGCGCGCGACGGCTGCCGCGTCATCGCGGTCGGCGCGGACCGGGGGTGGATCGGGCAGTTTGGCCAGATACTTCGCCGGCGCCTTGTCGAGGGATTTGAGGCAGCCCTTGCAGCACACGAAGACCTCGCGGCCCTCGACAGTTGTCTTCCAGGGCCTGCCCATCGAACCCAGCGGTTCGCCCATCACGGGGCAGATCTTCTGGGCCGCGATGGCCGCGGCGTCGGACGCTGCCGCGCGAACCGGGGCGCTCGCGGCCGGACGAGTCAGCCGGAAGGTCTGCGCGAAGGAGACCGGCCGCCGTCCGGCAGCAGGCAGGCCGTGCAGCGAGAACGACGCCGTCATCGCCTCGTCCGGAACGCGGGACAAATCGACGGGCAGCAGCAGGCTGTTGGTTTCGGCGTCGTCGGTCGATTCCGGATACAGGTCGTAGCGATACTCGCGGGGGTTGCCGGTCACGATCATCGTCACCGATCCGCGGACGTCTTCGGCGGGAAGCGGACGGCCGCTGCGGTCGTAGACATAGACGCGGACGCTCTTCGGCTGAAAGACCACTTCGCAGACCGCCTCGCCGGCGGCGCTCAATTCGCCGCCGTGCGGGCCGGTCCCCCCACGGTTGGTCTGGCGTTCGCCCTCGTCGTCGGCGTGGGGGGCATGTCCGTCGTGGGCGTGCGCCCGGGGAAGTCCGCACAGAACGGCGGACAGCAGCGGTACGAGGATGCAGGTCGAACGTCTCATCGTTTCACCTCCTGGTTCGAGGAGACAGGATTCGGGTCCGGCGGGCGTCCGTACCCGCCAGATTCCAGTATTCGTTCAGGCGGGCAACAGGGCCTCCTGCCGTGGCGACTCTGGCACGTCGCCCACGTCTTCCGTTCCGGCCCAGTGGCGGTCGGCCAGGCCCAGATTCATTTTGAACTCCTTGTAGCCGCAGAACACGACCGGCACGACGAACACCGCCAGAAGTTCCACCAACATCCCGCCGAACACCGGCAGCGCCATGCTGCGGGCTACGTCGGCGCCGCGGCCGGTCGAGATCAGCACCGGCAGCAGCGCGGCGAGGGTGGTGATGGTCGTCATCACGCAGGGGCGGATCCGCCGCAGACCCGCCTCCACCGTGGCGCTGCGGATATCTGCAGTGGTCTTGAGCCGCCTGCGGGTGAAGACGTGGTCGAGATAGGTGGCCATCACCACGCCGTCATCGACGGCGATGCCGAACAGCGCGATGAAGCCCACCCAGACCGCCGTGTTCATCTCCACTCCGTGCAGAGCCAGGAGGATCATGCCGCCTCCGAAGGTCACCGGGATGCCTGCGAACACCGCCAGCGTGATCGGCAGGTGCCGGAACTGGAGATAGATGATGAACAGGTTGACCAGCACGACGAGCGGGACGACCCACATCAGCCGCAGGTTGGCCTCAATCTGGTTCTGGAACGAGCCGACCGCCTGCCAGGCGTAACCGGCGGGCAGGTCGAGCTCGCCGCCGCTTTGCGCGTCTCGCAGCGCCCGCTCGACCGCGCTCACCGTTTCGAGGTCGCCGACCATTCCTGAAGGCGCGAATGAGACGTGGGCGACCAGGCGGGCGTCTTCGCTGTTGATCGCGCCGGGGCCCCAGGTGGTTTTCATCTGCGCCAGCGTCTTGAGCGGAACGACCTCGCCGCTGTGCGTGACAACGGACAATCCTTCCAGCTCGTCGATCCGTTCGCGCAGGTTCCGCTGGTAGCGGACGCGGATGGGATACCGCTCGCGGCCTTCGACCGTCTTCGTCAGGTTCATGCCGCCCAACGCGGTCTCGATGATCTGGTTGACCATCATCGTCGACATGCCGTAGCGGGCGGCCGTCTCGCGGTCGACCTCGAACTCGACATACGGCTTGCCCAGCACGATGTCGGGGTTCACAGTGGCGGCGTTGACCTGCGGCACGGTTTTGAGTCGCTCGGCGACCGCCAGCGAGGCATCGGCAAGCCCGTCGAGGCTGTCGCCGTAGATGCGGATGGCCATGGGGGCCTTGATGCCGCTCTGGAGCATCACCACGCGGCCTTCGATGGGCTGCAAGGGCGAAGCGGGCGTGACGCCGGGCAGCGTGGCGACCGAGTTGATCTCTTCCCAGATCATGCGTTCGGTGGCGCCTTCGCGCCACTGGTTCCTGGGCTTGAGCATGACGTAGGTTTCGATCATGGCGGCCGGGGCGGGATCGAGGGCGGACTCCACACGGCCGATCTTCCCCAGCACGTTTTCGACTTCGGGGATCTGCTTGATCAGCGCGTCCTGCGTCTGCAGGATCTCCATGGCCTGCGAGAAGCTGGCGGCCGGATACAGCGTGGGCATGTAGAACCAGCTTCCTTCATCGAGCGCGATCCAGTCGTCGCTCTCCAGCCCCGTGAACGTGTGCTTGAAATCGACGTAGCCCGGGACCTGGTTCATGTCGGTCCCCAGCAACTGCGCGAACCGCTCGAATGGCCGCAGCACCGTCGGCAGGCCGATCCACGCCCCCAGCCCCAACAGCACGATCGCCGTCGGCAGCGATAGAAACAGCAGCTTGTGCCGCAGAAACAGGCTCAGCGTCGGTCCGTACAACCGATGGAGGATCCGTGTGGGCGGGCTGTCCTCCACCGGCCGCAACTTTTCGCGCGTCATCCAGAAAGCCAGCCCTGCTCCGGCGAGAAACGCGCCCACCGTCGCCCACGGGAGAGCGACGTTCCAGTGCCGCGTCACGTAGTCGCCCCAGACGAACCAGCACGTGACCGCCAG
Organism: Planctomycetota bacterium; assembly: GCA_019347905.1. GTDB lineage: Bacteria > Planctomycetota > Planctomycetia > Planctomycetales > Planctomycetaceae > JAHWKJ01. The sequence goes on along the minus strand of JAHWKJ010000051.1, from coordinate 12,353 downwards.
AATCGCTCCGAATGCGATCGCCGCGGACACACTCGCGACCCGCGGCCAGCGGGCACTCGACAGAAAGATCCGAGCCAGGAGCGGCACGAGCGTCACGGCCACAATCAGGCTGGCCGCGAGCGAAAACGTCTTCGTCCACGCCAGCGGCGCGAACAACCGGTGGTCGCGGCCGGTCAGCATGAACACCGGCAGAAAGCTGATGATCGTGGTGCTCACCGCCGTCACCACCGCGGGCGCGACTTCCCCGGCCGCTTCCTGGATGATTGTCAGTCGACGTTCGCCGCCGCCGGGCGCGCCCTCCGCCTCCCATTCGGCGAGCCGGCCGTAGATGTTCTCCGAGACGATAATCCCCATATCCACCATCGTGCCGATGGCGATGGCGATACCCGCCAGCGACATGATGTTTGCATCCACGCCAAACACGTGCATGGCGATGAAGGCCAACAGCACCGCGATGGGCAGCGTGACGGCGACCACCAGGCTGGCCCGCACGTGCAGCAGGAACAGCAGAATCACCAGGGCCGTGATGATGATCTCGTCGGTGAGCGCCCCGGTCAGCGTGCCGATCGTTTCGTCGACGAGTCCCGTGCGGTCGTACACAGAATTGATCTTCACGCCCTTCAATGCCGGTTCGAGCGCGGCGATCCGCTGCTTCAGCCGCTCGATGACCTTCCGCGGATTCTCGCCGAAGCGCATCACGACCACGCCGCCGACCGCTTCGCTGCCGTTGAGGTCGATGGCGCCGCGGCGGAAGTCGGGTCCGAGCTGCACGTAGCCCAGGTCGCGGATCCGCACGGGAATGCCGTCGCGGCTCATCACCACGGTCTTCTCGATATCCTGCACCGCCTTCGCCGGATCCTGCCCGGCGCCGATGAAGCCCTTGCCGCGGATGATGAACTCCATCCCGGAGCTTTCGACGGTCTTGGCGCCGACGTCGATGTTGGAGTCCTTGACGGCCTTCACCAGCACGTCGAGCGGCACGCTGTGAAACCGCAGCTTGTCCGGATCGATCTCGATCTGGTACTGCCGCACGTATCCGCCGACGCTGGCGACTTCGCTGACGCCCTCGACGGCCTGCAGCTCGTACTTGATCACGAAGTCCTGCAGCGAGCGCAGCTCGGCGAGGTTCATGCCGGGCGGGGCGTCGAGGGTGTAGTAGAAGATCTGCCCCAGGCCGGTCGCATCGGGGCCGAGCGTGGGCGTGACGTTCTCGGGCAGCACGGACGCGGCCGTGCCGAGCTGCTCGGCCACCCGCGAGCGGGCCCAGTAAAAATCCACGTCGTCGGCGAAGGTCACCTGCACGAAGCTGTAGCCGAACAGGCTCTTGCCGCGGACGCTTTCCGCTTCGGGCACCGCCAGCAGCGCCACCGAGAGCGGATACGTCACCTGGTCTTCGACGTCTTTGGGCGAGCGCCCCGGCCAGGCCGTGAGCACGATGACCTGGTTCTCGCCGACGTTGGGGATCGCGTCGATGGGAACCTGCCGCGTGGCGAACCAGCCGAAGGCCACGACCGCGGCCGTCACGAGCAGGACGATCAGCCGCTCTCTGACACAGAATTGAATAATGGCGCGAAGCATGGTTTCGTGTTCTGTTTCGTCGATTGTTTGTCGCAGCATCTGCTAAGCCCATGCGTTCTGGCGCATGGGCTTTATTCGTTCGCGGGAAGCGGCATCCCGGCCGGCGGCAAGTCGTGGACCTTCTCGCCGCAGCGCAGCATCTTGCTGCCGAAATAGGGGTTGGCCAGTCGACCGCCGCGCTGCAGCCAGTCGCCGCCGCCGTGTTTGACCATGGGACAGTAGAAGTGCACGAAGGCGGTCTCGGCGTCGGCGCTGCGCACCTGCGACGCCAGCCGGATGATCGAGTGGCTGATCGTCTTGAACTCCTCGCGGGCCTGCGGCAACTCGAGATGATGCAGATGCTCGCTGCCGGCGAGGATCGGCTTCAGATGGGCCCGCACCGTTGCCGGCAGGTAGTCGGCCGTCGTCACTCTCTCGGCGGCGGAACGCAATGCCGCCACCTGCTGTTCGGTCGGCAGCCGGTCGGAGGCCAGCGCTTCCTGGATCGCGAAGTAGGCGTCGTACAGCCGTTCGACGTGGATGCGGTCCGGCGTCGTATCCGGCATCACGTCGATCTCCGCCAGCTTCAGCGGTCCTTCCTGCTCCGGTTTGCGGGCAATCGCCTTGGCCGGGTCGATCAACGAGGGTTTGCCGGCCAGTTGCATCTGCGAGTCGATCAGGAAGTTGCCCGCCGTGGCGACTTTCTCGCCGGCCTCCAGACCGCGGAGCACGACCGCCTGATCTTTCATCATCGGCCCCAGCGTGACCGGGCGGATCTCGAAGCGGCCCGGCTCGGTCTCCACGTACAGCACGCTGTTCGTGCCGGCCGTGAGCACGGCCGAACGCGGCACCACCAGCGATGCGGGCTGGGGGACCGGCGTGTCTGAGTAGCCGTACTGGCTGGTGGGGACGAGGTCCATGCCGCAGATCGGGCAGGCGCCGGGCTGCTCGCGCACGATCTGCGGGTGCATGGGGCTGATCCACTTGCCGGCGAGGTCCGCGTCGTAGACCTCGCCTTCGGCGCCAACCGGCACGCGGATCGTGGCGGTCGCGTAATCGCCCGGCCGCAGGCGTCGGTCGGCGTTCAGAAACTCGACCCGCACGCCGACGGTCCGCGTCTTCTCGCTCACCACCGGATCGATGAAGGCTACCCGGCCGTGGAAGACCTGCCCGGGGAGCGACTGGATCTCGGCCTCGACCTCCTGACCGAAGCGAATGCGGGAGGCGTCATCGGGAAACAGTTCCAGCATCAGCCAGACCGTCGACAGGTTGGCGAGGCGATAGATGGGATCGCCCGCCTTCACGTACTTGCCTTCGACGGCCATTTTCTCGATGACCGTGCCGCCGAAGGGCGCGTAGATCGTCAGCCGCGACCTCGCCTGGCCCGATTGTTCCAGCTCGGCCATCTGGGCATCGGTCATGCCCAGCTCGACGAGCTTCTGCCGCGCGTTCTCGACGAGCCGCTCCTGCGTCTGATGGACGGCGGCCAGCGTACCGGCGGTCATCTCTTTCAGCGATTTGCGGCTCTGCAGATACTCGACCTGCGCCGAGTACAAGCCGGGGCTGTACAGCACGGCCAGATGATCGCCTTTGGCGACTTCAACGCCGGTGTAGTCGGCGAACAGCCTCTCGATGCGGCCATCGACGTAGGCGGCGATCGTGGCCATGCGGCTTTCGTCGATGGCGATCGCCCCCACCGAACGGATCGCGGTGAAGACCTGGCTGTACGTCGCTTCGGCCGTCTGGATATTGGCCAGCCGCCGCGCGGCCGGCTCGATGTGTACGGCAAACTCGTCGCGATCGTCGGCCGACGCCGACGTCGCCGGCACCAGCGGCATGCCGCAGATGGGACACGATCCCGGCCCGGGCTGGCGGATCTGCGGGTGCATGGGGCAGGTATGGATGACGGCCTCAGCACCGCCCGCCGCCGCCGCTCCTCCTCCGCCGGCCGAAATCCAGCCCAACCGCTGCGCAAGGCCCAACGCGACAATGAAGGCGAGCCCGACCGCCAGCACCAGTGCGGCGACGAATGCCCGCCGCAGCCACCAGGTGAATTCCCGCGGCGGCGGGGGGCTTCCGTCGATCTCAGGTTGACGCGGGACGACAGCGGATTCTCGAGCCACGTTGGGGGTGGCGCGAACCGCCTGGGGTGAGGTGACGATGTGTTCTGCCATGGGGAAGCCTCGCAGGTGTCCTCCGCAACCGGCGGCCTTTCCACCGGATTCTGGGGGCGTCCGTTCGAAGGGTGCGGCTTTGGACGTGCGGCAATTGCGTTCGTTCGCAGTGCGTCAGGGCGCGCCGCTCGATCCACAACGCACGGCCGCAAACCGCGCAGCCGCCAGTGCGACGATTTTGTGGCCGGAAACATCCAGAGGTGCTGCGGCCGGGACGGAATCCGGGCGCAGACACGCAGGGGCGTCTAGGTCAGCCAGACGCAGTGCAGGATTCGCAGCGGGATTGCCGCGTCCGAAAGGGCCTCCGGCTGCAGCGGCCAGCTCGAACCGGCCGCGACCGTATGCGCCGGCACAGGCCATGCGGACGACATCAAGCGAGGCTGCGCACTGCGGCCGCGGTTATCCCGTTCGCTCTCCGACGGGGCTGGCTGCGACGGCCGCTGGCTGTAATGACAGGGACAAGTCGCCTGCCTGGGCCGAGTCTCGCTCGTCTCGTTCTCGGAAGCGTCTCCCGGGCGACGTTGGCAGCACGCCCCCCGTTTGCAGCAGGATGGCTGGGCCGGTTCGCTGCAGCAATGGCGGCGCGTCTCGGCGGGCCGGGCGCAACAAGGCTGGGAATGGGAATCCTCGCCACCGCGCGAACAGCAGCGGCAGACGCCGTCAGACTCCGCCGCTCCGGCGCACGCCGGAAGAAGTGGCGCCCCGCCAACTAGCAGCGAAGCCGCCAGCAGCAGCGAGAAGGCTCGATGGATGCGACGAATGTCGAACATGACAAAATCCGGACGACCGGCAGATTCTCTGCCTAACCTACTCATCGTCTGCCGGGATACGGCAGATTCAACCGGATTGGGCGAGTTGGGAAGGAACACCTCGGTCCCCATCCGCGGAATCTCACCGGCGCGAGGAATTGTAGGCCCATTTCCTTTTCCGAGACAGGTCATTCGTCCGCAGCACGCAGCCGTGAAACCGTACAGTGTTTTGGATGACAACCGCCCTCAGGAAAATCGCACCTGAGTTCTCAGTCGCGGCCCCTTTGTTCCAGACAACGCGGCTTGAAGTCCGCTACGGACGATCGGGCCGGCTCTCCATCGGCGTGCCGTCGGGTCGCTTCCAGTAATCGCGCTGACGCCTGAACGGCAGCAGCACCAGATTCCAGAAGCGGTTGTCGTCGGGTTCAGCGTAGCCGGGCACCCCGATGACCACCTCATCCTGCGGCACGCTCAGCCGCAGCGAACGGTGCAGCCGGTCCCACCACGACAGCACGACCGAGTAATTGGAATCGGTCTCGTCGTGATAGTGGGAATGGTGGATGCCGTGCATTCGCGGCGTGACCAGCAGCAGGTTCAGCACCCGCTCCACGCGCACCGGCAGCCGCACGTTGCTGTGATGAAACAGCGTGTTCGCCTGAAACACCAGTTCGTAGGTGAAATACGCCCAGCCGGAGAGGCCGATGAGCGTGACCTGCAACACGCGAAATCCGGCCGACGCAGCGACTTCGCCGGCGTGAAAGCGAAAGCCCGTGGTCACATCGAGGTCGGGGTCGATGTGGTGCACGTTGTGAAACCGCCATAACAGCGGAATGCGGTGATTGGCCTGGTGCCACCAGTAGAACGACCAGTCCATCAGCAGAAAGGCGACGGCGAATTCGACCGCCGCCGGCAGTTCTACAGCCCGCAGCAGACCGAGGTTCTCCTCCGGGCCGAGTCGCAGCGCCTGCGCGACGGCCGGCCGAACAGTCACGGCGGCTGCGCCGAAGGCCAGGGCCGACGCCGCGGCGTTGAGCAGCACGCGCGGCCACAGAGCGGTCTTTCTCCCGCGCAAGGGAAGAAACCGCTCGGCCGCAAACAGGACGACGTACGCTGCCGCCAAAACGGCCGGCAGCAGCCACGACGGCTGCATCGCGTCGAGCCTTCTGCACGCGTACGATCGGGCGGGGCCGGCTGGCAGGAAACAACCGCTGCCGGACAATCGAGTATGATAGGATCGAGATCGCGGATTGTCTCGACCCGCGATTCTCCATCCTCTATCCTTGATCCTCTCTCCTCAATCCTACAACTCGTGCGCTGCGAGATCATCTCCCGGGGCTCATTCAATGCACGTTCCTCTGCGTTCGCTCATGTCGGCAGGTCTGTTACTCGCGGCGGCGTCTTGCGGCCCGACAGATGCTCCCAATCTGGCTGCCTCGACTGAAGGTGAGCGACTTAAGCACGAGCAACCCGCGAACGCAGATGAACCGTCCGGCGAACAGCCGCCGGCGCTCGCCGAGGAGGAATCCAGCCTGCGCATCTTCGAGAAGCGCATTCTGCCGATCTTCCAGGCGGCCAAGCCTTCCAGTTGTGCCGAGTGCCACCTGAGCGGCGTGGACTTGAAGGACTACATCCGGCCGACGCAGCGGGAGACGTTCGCTTCGCTGGTCGCCGCCGGTCTGATCGACACGAAGAAGCCGGACGACTCGAAGCTGCTGACGTTCATCGATCGCCGCCCCGAGAAGCCGAGCCTGGTGACCGAAAAGGTCCGCCGGCAGGAATCGGATGCCTTCCGTGCGTGGATTCGAGCGGCCGTCCGCGATCCCGAATTGCTCGCGGAACGGGAGAAAGCCGCACCGGCCGGTCCTGAGCTCCCTGCCGAGGTCATCCGCCACGCGCGGCGAGACCGGGTGCTGGCGTCCTTCATCGAGAACGTCTGGAGCGAAGTGGGCCGCTGCGCCGCCTGCCATTCGCCGGACCGCAACCAGAAGCAGGTCGAGAAGCATGGCGAGCAGGTCTCGTGGATCAAGCTCCGCGATCCCGAGGGCACGCTGAGCTACATGCTCGAGGCTGGACTGATCGACACGGAAGAGCCGGACCAAAGCTTGTTGCTGTTGAAGCCGACCATGCAGATCGAACATGGCGGCGGACAGAAGATGGTAATCGGCGACCATGCCTACAAGCAGTTCCGCCGCTTCATCGACGACTACGCTGCCGTTGTCCGGGGCAAGTACGTGAAGGCCGACCAGTTGCCCGAGTCGAGCGATGAGATCTCCCTCGTCACGGAGATCTGGCTGAAGATCGAGGGCGTCCCGTCGCAGTACGACAAAATGCTGCTCCAGGCGGATCTCTACCGCAGGACAGACTCAGGCTGGTCGGAATATCGCGTCGCCACGTCCGACCGACCCGTCTTCGGCGCAAAGAACCTCTGGCAGCATTCGCTCAGCCTGACCGCCCCACGAGAATCGAAGTGGGCCGATGAGCTTCCCGCGGGACGTCTTCCGTCCGGCCGGTATCTCGTGAAGCTCTACATCGACCGGACCGGCAAGCTGCAGCGGGATTTCACCGCCGAGTTGGGGGACGAAGATTTCGTCGGCCAGGTCGAGGTGGAAAGCCGCTGGCCCGCGGGATATGGCCGGATGACCGTCGTGAAGTTCCCGATTGTCGATTGACGAGGAGAGGATTGCCGCCAAAGAATCTCCCACATCCCGGCGGCCGACGGCGTAGAATTGGGGCGTGAAGACTCTGCTCGTCCAACTCGTGACGCTCGGCCACGTGCTGGCGGTCTGCCCCGCCGGCCGGTGCTGCTCCGCTCCGATCACGACGGATGCGTCCGCCCCCGCGACGGCATGCTGTCATTCTCAGAATGACGGGAACTCCGGGCGCGCACCGCAACCGCCGCCACCGGCGGGCGAGTGTTGCTGCGAGCACAACGCGGTCCCTGCGCCGGCGACGGCGAAGTTGGTTGACCCTCCGGCTCTCGCCCTGCCGGACGTTTCCTCCGCTCGGCCTGTTCTCACTGGGCTCGATGGCGGTTTCGTCGACGGCTGGCAAGCGGTCTGCTCCGGACCGCGGCTGCACGTTCTGCACTGCGTGTGGCTCTGCTAACGCACGCCCCTCGTCGCATCCTGCGATGCTGACCGACGGTGGCGTCGTCGTCCCGGCTGCCAGGCGCAGCAGGGATTCCGCCACACCTCCGAATAGTCTGAGCGTCGAGCCGTCTCGACTTCGTGCGCCCAAGCTGCGCACCGATTCAATTTCAGCTCATCCAACTGGAGAACTATCCATGCGTTTCCAATCGATTCTCGGAGCAGTGCTTTCGCTGGGGCTGCTGGGAGCGGGCCTGGCCCTTGTGGCCGGCGCCGCTCCGGCTGACACCGACGCGGAAGACTGCTGTTCGCTCAAGCTGGCCTGCTGCCAGGAGAACAGCGCCTGCTGCGCGGCCGACGAACGGCTGGGCTGCTGCGAACAGGGCCTGAAGTGTTGTGCCGAAGGGCTCGCCTGCTGCGCCGCCGTCCAGACATGTTGCTCGAAGGGCCTGGCCTGCTGCGAAGCGGCCGAAGCCTGCTGCGGCACGGCGGACGAGAAGCCGGCCTGTTGCGCCGAGGGGCGCGATCAGCCTGACGCGGCGAGCTCGTGCTGCGGACCGTCCGCGGAAGCCGCCTGACCTCACTGACGAATGGTCCTGGCGGAAGCTGCGGCTTCCGCCAGGACCTGTTTCCAAAAAACATGCGCCCGCAATTTCTGCGGCCGCTTCAATACTGAAAGGATCTTTCGATGAAGATGCTCGCATTGACCCTCGCCGCCGCCGGCGCGATCGCCCTGTCCTCGGCTCCGGCCGAAGCCGCCGACTGGTTCCGCCGCGGAGATTCGGGGCACAGCCGCTATCACGACCGGCTGGAGCACCGCGACTACCACCGACACCTGGAGCATCGGGACGCCCACCGCTATCCGATGACGCGATGGCAGCACGGTGGGCTACACGACCGGTTGGAGCACGGCGCCTACCACGACCGGCTGGACCATCGCGGGTACCACCGCAACCGATCCTTCGGGTCGTACGGCCGCGGGTTCGGCTACGGCGGTCGCGGCTTCTCGCTCCGCTTCGGCTGGTGAGAAGCGCCTGATCCGTGCCGATCACTGGGCTTGAGCGGACGCCTTCTCCGTCAATCGCGGCGGAGAAGGCGTTCTGCATTGGTGGCTGCGGCGACGAGATTGGGACTTCGCGGGAAACGGAGAATCAAGGGGCATGCCCGACCGCTCGCGGATGACGCAGGCGAGACTTGACAAAACGACTTCTCGTGTGCATTCTGGCAGACAATACGTCGGGTCTGGGTGGTTCGCTTTCCGTGCTGTCCTGCGTTCAAGCTATTGGGAGAAGGCGGCATGGCCAGTCGAAGCGTATGGGTGTGGCTGGTGTCCGGCAGCCTGATGCTCGCGGGTTGCGGTGGTCCGGATGACGCAGGCAGCACCGCCGACGGTAACAACGCCGGCGGACTGACGGTCGTCGAGGGGCAGAACACGGCAGCGCCGGTGGCCGCATCGTCCGTCGCGAGCCCAGGGAATGTCCCGCACGATTTCGCGCCGCAGGTGCACTCGAGCGGCCCCAAGTCCCTCGATTCCGGCGCCGCAATCGAGCGCGGCGACGTCACTCTTCGAGATAATTCCGCCCCCGTGGTCGAGACCACGTCGGCGGCGGAGTCGGAGGACCGGTCCCGCGACGCCGCTGACGGCGAGTTGAGCGACGAGCCCGTTACGGGACGGCGTCGCGTCATTCCTCGCGCCGGTGACGCCCCCGTCATCATTTCGCAGCCGGCGGAGAGTCCCTCATACAATGCGGCGCCGCAGGCCGCCGGACCGGCGGGAGTCCCCGGTAAAAATCCTGATCAAAGCTTTGGCGCAGAGAGCCTCGCGGAAGGCTCCACAGGCAGTGGATTCGACGGGGCCTCGTTCGGCGACGGCTACGGCGGCAATCCGTTGCCGGATGATGCCGCCTACGATCCGCAGTCCGACCTGGCGGGCTTCGGCCCTTCCTACAACGACTCGTTTGATCCCGCCTGGCTCAGCGGTGGGTTTGATGATGACGACTTTGGTTTCGATTCGTTTGGACCGGAGCAGGAATTCGCCGTCGCAAGCGGCGGCCCCGAACCGGCTTCGCCGTTGACTGCCGGACAGGACGGCGACGCCGCGGTTCCGCATCCGCCAACCGCACCGCCGCCCGTTTCGCACGAGCCGCCATTTGACCCCGACAAGCCTCCGGCGGGTCCGCACGATCCACCGGCCGGCCCGCACGAACCGCCGATGGGCCCGCACGATCCGACGCCGGGTCCTCACGAACCGCTGCCGGGTCCGCACGATCCGCCGCCGGGCCCCCACGATCCGCCAATGGGTCCGCATGATCCGCCGCCGGGTCCCCACGAACCGCCGCCGGGTCCCCACGAACCGCCGCCGGGTCCCCACGATCCGCCAATGGGTCCGCATGATCCGCCAATGGGTCCGCATGATCCGCCGCCGCCGGGTCCGCACGAACCGCCGATGGGTCCCCACGATCCGCCGCCGGGTCCCCACGAACCGCCGCCGGGTCCGCACGAGCCGCCGATGGACCACGACGACCCGCTCCATCCCGGCGACGACGATCTTGGTGTCGGCGGAGACGACCTCGGCGATGCACTCGACGATCATCATGACGACGACCACGGTGATGGCGGTCATCCGGACGACGGCGGTCCAGATCACCATCCCGGCGACGACTTTGCCCCGCATCCCGCCCCGGACGATGGTTTTGACGTCACCGACCCCATTCCTCCACCGGACTTTTAGAGATTGCCGCGAGTTCGCAGGCGATCATCAAACGCCGCTCCCGCGCCACTGGTGCGGGAGCGGTTTCATTTTCTGGGATCGTGTTCTCCGCAATCGAGGCTCACATGTTCCTCAGGCTCTTGCCGGCTGTTGTGCTGTTGCTCTGTGTTCCGACGCTGGTCGCGGCGGACAAGCGGTCGGAGCCGCTCACGCTCGATTCTCCCGACGGCGGATTGCGGGTCAGCTTCCGCCTCGACGATCGGGGCCGTCCCACTTTCGACGTGGCGTTCCATAATACTCTTGTCGCATCGGGAACGCTCGGACTGGAGTTCGCAGGGTCCGAGCCACTCGAGAGGCACCTGAAGGTGGTTGGCACGCGCCGCGCCAGCCGCGATGAAACCTACGCGATCCCGGTCGGGAAGGCGTCCTCGGCACGGGACCGTCACCAGGAACTGGTCATCTCGCTGGAGGAAACGGCAGCACCGCACCGGCGGCTCGAGCTGGCCTTCCGCGCCTTCGATGACGGCGTCGCGTTCCGATATGTGATCCCGGAGCAGCAGCCGCTCGCCGAGTTTGTGCTCACCGACGAACGGACGCGGCTCAGCTTTCCCGGTGATCCCAAGGCGCGCGTCCTGCCCCTGAAGGATTATACGACTCCTTACGAGTGGTATTACGAGACGCTGTCCGTCTCAGCGATGGGCTCGGAGAAGTTGCTCGGTTTGCCGTTGCTGTTCGAGCAGATGGGCGGCCGCTCCCGACCCATCTGGATTGCGGTGACGGAGGCGAACCTGACCGACTACGCCGGCATGTACCTGTCCGGCGTTGACGGTGAGCCGGGGACGCTCGCCACGAAGCTGAGTCCCCTCCCGGGGCGGAAGGATCGGGCGAAAGTTATCGGCGAGGCGCCGCACGCCTCGCCGTGGCGGGTGCTGATGATCGCCGACGAGCCGGGCCGGCTGATTGAATCCAACATCGTCTTCCATCTGAACGAGCCGTCAAAGATCGAAGACCCGTCCTGGATCAGGCCGGGCAAAACGACGTTCCCCTGGTGGAACCATTACGTGCTCGAAGGAGTCGACTTCAAGCCGGGCGTGAACACCGCCACGATGAAGCATTACATCGATTTCTGTGCCGAGCAGGGGATTCCCTACCACTCGCTGGACGGCCTCGACATCGCCTGGTACGGCGGCGGAATCCACCCGCGCGGCCCAACCGACGTCACGACGGCCGCTCCGTCGATCGACTTGCCGGAAGTGCTCCGTTACGCGAAGGAAAAGGGAGTCCGGCTGCGGCTCTGGATGCACTGGAAGGCGCTTAGGCCGCAGCTCGATGAGGCGTTCGCGACTTACGAGCGGTGGGGGATCGAAGGCGTGATGATCGATTTCATGGACCGCGACGATCAGGAGATGGTCCGCTGGTACCATGAAGTCGCCGAGAAGGCCGCGAAACATCATCTCACCGTCACCTGGCACGGCGCCTACAAGCCCACCGGCATGGAGCGGACGTGGCCGAACGTGCTGAATTATGAGGCGGTGCTCAACCAGGAGTACAACAAGTGGCAGCCGCCGGGCGTGAAAGGCACGCCGCCGCAGCACAACCTCGACGTGGCCTTCATACGCATGTTGGCCGGCCCGCTCGACTACCATCAGGGCGGCATGCGAAACGTGCTGCCCGAAAACTACAAGTTCCGCGACAAGGCGCCGCCGGTTCAAGGGACGCGCGGCCATCAATTGGCGATGTACGTCGTGTACCAGAACCATCTGCCCATGATGGCGGATTACCCCGCCGCGTATCGCCATCAGAAGGAGTTGAGGTTTCTCGTCGAGATTCCTACGAACTGGGACGAGACGCGGGTGCCGCACGCCGAGGTGGGTGAGCTCCTCGTCATTGCTCGCCGCAAGGGAGACAACTGGCATCTCGGCGGTATGACCGCTGGCAAGAAGAAGGAAGTAGCCGTACCTTTGAAGTTTCTCGGCGGCGGCAGGTTTCAGGCGGAACTGTACCTCGACGATCCAGAGAAGGGCCCGACTGCCCTCACGTACCGCAAGCAAATCGTTTCCGCGACCGACACGTTGCG
>JAHWKJ010000521.1 GCA_019347905.1 Planctomycetota bacterium | reverse complement strand
CTTTGCGGTTCATGCGTGTTCCAATGCTCGCCATCGTCCGTCCGCAAAGGGGTCTGACCCCTTCACACATGCGTTCATTCGGGTGCCGCAGCCACGGGTTCCTCGATGGCCGGACCGATGCGCAGGTTGCGGAAATCCACGCCGCCGCCATGGTTCTGCAGGCCCAGGAAACCCTCGAGTTTACGGAGTTCGATCGCGGGATGCGTCTCGGGCGAAACCTGCACGACCGCGACGCCATTATGCCGCGTCGTCACCTGGTGGCCTTTGCAGTTGATTTCGAGCGTGTTCCATTCGCCCGGCGGCTTCGAAACGCGCTCTTCCACGCCGGCGATGTCGTACACCGAGGCCGAGTACTGATAGTCCTTCAGCTTACGGTGCGCGGCCGCGCCATCGTCGAGGATCTGCACCTCGAAGCCGGCCGGCGGCTCCAGTTCATTGTCGCGGTGGTGGTTGCCGTTCTCGGGCACGCGGACGTAAACGCCGCTGTTGCCACCCTCGTTCAGCCGGTACTCCAGCCGCAGGTTGAAATCGCCGTACTGCTTTTCGCTCCGCAGCCACGGCCCCTTCTTCTTGAGGCACTTGAGCAGCCCGTCTTCGACCGCCCAGCAGGTTTCGGCCGGCTGACCGGCCCCTTCCCAATGGGCGAGGGTCCTGCCATCGAAGAGGCTCTCGTGATCTCGCTCTGTGATGCGGATGTTCCGCACCAGGAACTGCCCGCCTTTAGGCACCTCCACCTGCAGGCCCACGTGACCGCGGGGGATTTCGATGCCGCCGACGGTGTATGCTTCTTTGCCGTTGATCGCCAGACTGACCGAATCGCCCGCGACAGTGATCTCGAAGACGTTCCATTTCCCCGGCGGGTGAACGAGACCCTCGGTGACCGCGCCGGGCAAATTGCCGATGTGGCCCACGCGGCCCTCCAGCAGATTGATTTGGTAGCCGCGTTTCGGAAACGGCTCGCCGCCCGGCAGCGTGCGAATGTAGATTCCTGCGTCGAAGCCGCTCTCCTGAAAAGCCTTCCACTCAAGATGCAGCGTGAAGTCGCCAAACGTGTGATCGCTGCGGAGCCAGCCATTGCCGGTTTTCAACAGCAGGGCGCCGTCCTGCACTTCGACCTCGCAGTCGTTCTCAATCGTCCAGCCGGCCAGCGACGCGCCGTCGAAGATCGGATACGAGTACCCCTCCGCCCCGGCGGCCGCGGCCGCCAGGAGTCCAATCGTCAGGCACGTTGAAACGCCGGTCACCAGACGTCGCATTGGCTCACTCCAGAGGAAAGGCGTGTGGCTCGCGGCCCCACCAGTCGGCGGTTCTGCGTTTCCCACCGATGCGCACCACTCTACCAGAAGGCGAGAGCGGCGTCACATCTGCACCCGCGACCGCCCGAGGAACCGCCGTGAGAGTAACGACCGAAGGTGCCGACTGTCGGCGGGTCGCCTTCTTGACAGCCCGCGAACCTGCGGCTAAGAATTGTGCGAACCATCCGCCCCCATCGTCTAGCGGCCTAGGATCCAGGATTCTCAGTCCTGTGACCGGGGTTCGAATCCCCGTGGGGGTACTGTCGGTATGCCAGACTACGAACGGCAGATGCTCGTGTACCTGCGGCTGGCGCAAGCTTCGGCCGAAAAGCGCCAGCTTCCGGGCCGAGATAAGCTGCTGCTGCTGGCGGGCGTTGCGGCCTGCCGCGCCGGCTGGCCTGACATCGCCGACCGCTGCCGGGCGCTCGTCATCGCGCACAATCCGCGTCACCTGGTCGCCGGCTCCGCCACGTTTGCCGACGCGCTCCGCGATCCGGAGTTGGCGCCGTTCTTTCGGCAGTTGGAACGCTTCTGCCCCTTTGAGAGGGCGGAACTGCTGGCACGCGGGGCGGGTGCTGCGTCTCCGTCGCAACCATCGGACAACGCCGGTGAGAGCGCCGCCCAGATGCTCGACGCCATCGCAGCCGGCGGTGGCGAATCGGTCGATCTCACGTAGAATGGCTCCTTCGTAGCTGTCGGGGAGCCTCATCCATAACGTGTGTGAGTAAACCTGCTCTCCGCTACGCTGAATCACCGACGTCGATTTTGCGACCGTGGGAGGGGTCGAAAAGGTCGAACGTCGAAAAGGTCGAAAGGGCCGGAGGTGCGGCGTGTCAGTTCGGCCGGTGGAGGCTGTTTTTCCAGCACTTTCGACCTTCGACCCTTTCAACTTTCGACCCGTTTGCCATGGACGCACTGCCGGCTTTTCTGCTCATCGTCGCGGCCGGCTATCTGGCCGGGTCGATTCCCTTTGGCTGGCTGACGGCGCGGTGGCTGGCGGGCATTGACATTCGCTCCGCCGGCAGCGGGAACATCGGAGCCACCAACATCGCCCGCGTGCTGGGCGGACGCTGGGGCGCGCTGGTCCTTGTGCTCGACTGCCTGAAGGGGCTCGCTCCCGTGCTGGTCATTCCGCTGGTGCTCTTCGGGAAATCCAACCCGCTGTTCGGGCACGGACAGGTGGTGGCGGGGGCGGCGACGGTGCTCGGGCACATGTTTCCCGTGTGGCTGGCTTTTCGCGGAGGCAAGGGCGTTGCCACATCGCTGGGCGTGGTGGCGGTCATCGCTCCGGTGGCGACGGGGATTGCGGCGGGGACCTTCGTCGTCGCTTTCGCCCTTTCGCGAATCGTCTCGCTGGCGTCGATGGCCGCGGCGGTCGCGTTCGCGGCGGCGCAGATGCTGCTGCTCGGTCCGCGGCCGTTCGGGCCCGAAAGCTGGAGCGTCGCCGCGCTGAGTCTGGCAATGCCGGCCATGATCCTCGTGCGGCACCGCAGCAACCTGGTGCGGATCGTGCGCGGCCAGGAGCCCAAGTTCAAGCCCGGCGGGCGATCGCGCGCGGCCGAGGCAGACGATTCGCAGGCAGCGGACTCGATGCCGACGAGCGGACGTGAACGCGCTCACTGAAGGGGTCAGACCCCTTTGCGGACGAGCCGTTGTGAACTACGGAAATCGCATGAGCCGCAAAGGGGTCTGACCCCGTTCAGCGCTCGGCGAAGTCAGCCGACTTCGATCTCGTTCCGCAGCACGACGTCGTCGCGAACCTCGAAGGCGGCGTGGGTGGCGAGCTGCTTGGCGTAGTAGCTCGAACCGCGGCCGGTGATGATCACCTCTCCGTCCTTGAGACGGACGCGGAGCGCCGTCACCATGCCGCCGGTCCGCTCGCGGACGGCGCATTCGATCTTCGCGAGCTCCTGTGTGTCAACTCGGTTCGATTCCAAAAATTCAACGTGCATCCCGGTTTTCCTCCCTGACTGTGGCGCCGGCGGCCGTTCGGCGGGACCCTTGGGGGGCAATCGACCGCTGGCGCAAGTCAAACTACATGTGGCAGACGCGAGAGGGGCGGAAGCTCACGTAGCCTCGAACCGGCCGACGGCAGGCCGCCGCAGACGGGAAGCAAACAGCTTTTCGCGAGGCAAGCCCCACCGACTCTCCGTGACGATGCCGGACCAACGTCCGTGTTCAGGAAACGCTCGACTCCTCGTGAATCTCCGTGGTATCCGTTCGCTCGAGAGGCCGGAAGGAGCAGTTCTGGTTGTCTGGTCGATGGTGCCGCTGCCGCTCTTCCGCAGGGGAAAGAGCCAAGGCCATTCCGCTTCCCGGGCGAGCGCGTGCCGTGTGTTTCTTTCCAAACCCGGCAAGTCATCCTACGATAGCGGTCGCGGATCCGTCCGTCAAACAAGAACCGGGCCGAATTGCGGGATTCTGCCGGAAAAGCCGGTCCATGCACGAGTCGTCGTATCGTTTTCTGGAAGAGCTGCTCACGGCACCGGGGCCCTCCGGTTACGAGCAGCCGGTGCAGGAGGTCGTCCGCCGATTCGCCCGCGGCTTTACCGATGACGTGCGGACCGACTGGCATGGCAACGTGGTTGCGGCCGTCAATCCGCAAGGCTCGCCGCGGATCATGCTCGCGGGCCATTGCGACCAAATTGGCCTGCTGGTGAAGCACATCGACGAGGCGGGGTTCCTGCGGGTGCACGCCATCGGCGGCTGGGACATGCAGATCCTGCTGGGTCAGCGGGTGCAGGTGTGGACAGCCGCCGGCGCGGTCGGCGGCGTCATCGCCCGCAAAGCGATCCACCTGATGAAGGACGAAGACCGCAAGAAGGTGCCGGAACTGCACGAGCTGTGGGTCGATATCGGCACCACGGGCGAGGCCGAATCACGAGAGCTGGTGGCGATCGGCGACCCCGTGACGCTCGAACTGGGCGTGCGGCGCTTGCGGAACAACCTCATCTCGTCCCCCGGCACCGACAACCGCGTGGGCGTGTGGGTGGTGATGAACGCGCTGCGACTGGCGGCCGAAGCGTCTCCCAAAGCGGCCCTGTTTGCGGTCTCGACCGTGCAGGAAGAAATCGGCCTCCGCGGCGCGCGGACGAGCGCGTTCGCGATTGATCCGCAGCTCGGCATCGCCGTCGACGTCACCCACGCGACCGACACGCCAGACGTGGACGCCAACCAGCACGGCCGGGTGCTCATGGGCCGCGGCCCTTCGTTGGCTTCCTCGATGTAGCCAATGAGGTCCCGGTCCGGC
>JAHWKJ010000520.1 GCA_019347905.1 Planctomycetota bacterium | reverse complement strand
GGCTCTCGACTCTCGACTCTCGACTCTTCCCGCTGCGCCGCACGAGCGGCAGTCCGCGAGCCTCGACCAGCCGCGCGACATCCTCGAAGCGCTCCTTGTGCCGCGGAACCAGGACCAGCCGCAGATCGGGGAATTCGGCGCGGAGAGCCTCCCATGCGTCGAGAGCGATGCACTCTTCAGGGTGCTGAGTGCTCCCGGCGATGAAGACGCTCTCGTGGTGGGCGATGCCGAATGCTGCGCGAAGCTCAGCCGTTTTTGCGTTGCTGCGATCCGTCGCGACGCCGTCGAACTTGATGGAGCCGGTCACGGAGATGCGTTCGGATGGGGCGCCGAGCTTTGTCAGACATTCTGCATACGTGGGGCTCTGGACCGCCAGCACATCGAAGCCGGCGAGCAGCCGCCGCATCAGCGGGCGGATGCGGCGATAGCCACGGAAGCTTTTCTCACTGATGCGGCCGTTGGCCAGGACGAGCGGCACCCGGGCCCGCTGCGCTGCGAGAATGAAATTCGGCCATAACTCCAGTTCGACCAGCACGATCGCCGTCGGCCGCAATCGCTGGATCGCACGCCGCACGGCCCACGAAAAATCCAGCGGGAAGTAGCAGACGGTTTCGAGCGGAAACTTTTCGCGGGCGACGGCCAGGCCGGTGACGGTCGTGGTCGAGACGACGAATTCCAGATCCGGCCGATGCGCGCGGAGGGGCTCGACGATCTGCCGAAGCTGCAGCACTTCTCCGACGCTGACCGCTTGGAACCACACACAGGGCCGCCCGGTGTCACGTCTCGGCGCAAGCCCCAGCAGCTTTTGACCCCACCCGCTGCGATACTTGCCGTGAAGCAGCATGCGGTAGATCACGATCGGCGAAGCGGCCGCGATCACCAGCAGGTACACAACGTTCAGCAGCCAGCGGAGCATGCAGGAATCCTTTCCCGGAAACGACAGCGGCTGCGATCCGATCCTTCAGAGGCAGATCCTGATGTCGTCGAGAGTCTGCGCCGTCCAGAGTGCATTCAGCACCGACTCCCACCTGTCGATGTCGTGCGTTTCGCGAATCTCTTCAAAAAGTCTCAAACCGTCTTCTGCGAACTTGACTTCCAGGCCGCGGCGGACAGTGGCCCGCAGCCTCGTGCGGGCCTGTTCCAGCCCCAGTTCCAGACCGAGTTCCCGACCGAGTTCCCGACCGAGTTCCCGACCCAACTCCCGTACCTGCTCCAGCCGTTTCGCGACGCCGCGTTGCAAGGCGCGCTCTTCGTGCGGCGATCCACCGCCAGGATTTTGCTGAATGTGAGACGCGATTCGTTCGACAGCCGTCTCGAAGTCGATGCCCAGGCCGCGCCGTTGCCGTTCGTACCAAGCCACCGCCCGATCGAGCTCCCGCCGCGCCGCCCGGTGGAAGACGATCGGCTTCACGAGTATTTCTTCCGCAATGCAGCAAAAACCTCGTCGGCAGGGATGCCGACGGCGCTGCCGCTCTCGATATCCTTCAGACGCCGCCCCAGCTCCTCATCCCAGGCTGCCTCCGCGTCGGCGTCGGTGTCCTCGTCGAGTGAGTGAAGGAGGAACTCTACAAGCTCGGCCCGGTCGGACACCGGGAGCTGGAGCAGTTGTGGCTTCAGTTGTTCAGCGGCACCGGTCATTGAGATTCGCCTCGAAGGATTAGCGAGTTGTTTCAAGGATAACCGACCGACACGTCGTCGACGGTCCTTTCGACTCGGCCACCGCGAAGACCTACACCCCCTGGCCGTGGCACTTCTTGTACTTTTTGCCGCTGCCGCAGGGGCAGGGGTCATTGCGGCCGACGCGGGGGCCGCGGTTGACGATCGGATCCACGACCTTGACGTCCTGGCCGGGTTGCGGACCCGCCTGTTGCGAGGGCGCCTCGGCCACGGCGCTGGAGGCGGCTTCGTGCGTGGTCGCGGTGATCTGCCACAGCGAACCGACAAACTCGCGGCTCTCCTTCTCCAGGCGGAAGATCGCCGACGTCACCTGGGCACCGACGCGGTCCCACATGGCGGCGAAGGCGCGGCGGCCCTCGCGCTTGTACTCGACCTTGGGATCCTTCTGGGCATAAGCCTCCAGGCCGATCACGCTCCGCAGGTGATCCATGTAGTACAGGTGGTCTTTCCACGCGGTGTCGAGGATCTCCAGCAGCAGCTCGCGTTCGGCCCGGGACAGCTCCGGCCGGTAGCGCTTGTCGAATTCTGCGACCAGCAATTGGCGGGCGTCGTCGCGGCTGAGCGGCTCCAAATCGTCTGACTTCAGGTTCGCGTGGAACTCGTCGTTGGCCCAGGCGGCGAGCTGCTCCAGCACGTCATGGTGTGCGATATGACCGTTGCCGCTGCCCGGGCGCGGGCGGCCGTTGCCGTTGCCGTCGCCGTAGGCGCCGTCGAGCAGCTCGTCGAGCCGGGCCGAGAAATCCTCGCCGCGGTAATAGCGGCGGCTGCACTCGGCGAGAATCTGCTCGACTTCCTCGTGCGGCTTACCGCGCAGGTCGTCTGGTGAAAGCTGCGAACGGAAGCGGTCGTTCGCCCAGCGCACCAGGCCCTCGCGGCCCGCGCTCGACTGTCGCTCCGTAAGAAAATTCGTCATGCCCACCGCAACGGGGAAGCGAATCTCCTTCTCGCGATAGAGCTGATCGATCTGCTGACGAACGAGCGCCGTCGCCTGGCCGACGTCTTCGACCATGCCGGCAAAACCGGCCGGATCGCACTCCAGCGTGAACTGCTGCGACAGCCAGCCGCACAGCGAGCGCTGGGGGAAGTCTTCCCGCAGGAACTCGTCGAGCAGGCCGAAGTCCAGCTTCGCGACCGCCTCCTGGACGCGGCCGTTCAAGTAGGCGAACAGCTCTTCGCGGCCGATCTTCTTCAGCTCGCGATCGTTGGTGTTGAGGCCGTAGCGGGCGTTGGCCCACTTCGAGAGGGCCAGCCAGTTCCATTCGCTCTTGTCTTCAGCGTCTTCCGGCAGGTTCTCCTCGAGCTGCTCGGCGATCAGCTCCTCGGCCTGCGTGTGGGCCTCGTCGCGCAGGAACTGTTCCAGTTGCTCGCGGTCCATGCCGCGGATGGCATTGGCTTCGATCTCCAGCCCGAACTCGTGCGCCGCCCATTGCACGATGGTGTCCCAGCGGTAGTTCTCGTCCAGGAAGTGCGGCACCCAGCGGTCGATCTGCTGGTCGATCATCTCCAGGATCAGCTCGCGGCAGGCGACGCCGTCCAGGATCCGCTGCCGGTACGAGTAGACCCGCTTGCGCTGATCGTCCATCACCTCGTCGTATTCGAGCAGGTTTTTGCGGGTGTCGAAGTGCCGTTCCTCGACCTTCTTCTGGGCACCCTCGATGCGCTTGGTGACGAAGCGGTTCTCGATCGCCTCGCCGTCCTTCATGCCGAGGCGCGTGAGCCAGTTCTTGACCCACTCGCCGCCGAAGATCCGCATCAGGTCGTCTTCGAGCGACAGGTAGAAGCGGCTGGAGCCGGGATCGCCCTGGCGTCCGCTGCGGCCGCGAAGCTGCAGGTCGATGCGGCGGGATTCATGGCGTTCGGTGCCGAGGACGTGCAGCCCCCCCGCTTCGGCGACCTGGCGTCCTTCCGCCGTCATGCCCTCGCGCTGGGCAATGCGCTGCGAGAGCTCGTCCCATTCGGCCTTGGGCACCTGGAGCCGCGACTCGTACGTTTGCTTGAGCTCTTCCCAGGCCATGTGCTCCGGGTTGCCGCCGAGGATGATGTCGGTCCCGCGGCCGGCCATGTTGGTGGCGATGGTGACGGCGCCCCTGCGGCCGGCCTGGGCAACGATTTCCGCCTCGCGCTCGTGATGCTTGGCATTGAGCACGTTGTGCTGAATGCCGTATTTCGAGAGCTTGCGCGAGACGAGCTCCGAGGTTTCGATGGACGTGGTGCCGACGAGGATGGGCCGGCCGGTGGCGTGCACCTCGCGGATTTCCTCGACGACGGCGTCCCACTTTTCTTCTTCGCTGCGGAAGATGACGTCGGTGTGCTCGATGCGCCTGAGCGGGCGGTTGGTGGGGACGGCGATCACGTCGAGCTTGTAGATCTTCCAGAACTCGGCGGCCTCGGTCATGGCGGTGCCCGTCATGCCGGCCAGTTTTTTGTAGAGCTTGAAGAAGTTCTGCAGCGTGATCGTGGCCAGCGTCTGGTTTTCTTCCTTGACCCGCACGCCTTCCTTGGCCTCGACCGCCTGGTGCAGGCCGTCGCTCCACTGGCGGCCGGGCATTTTCCGCCCGGTGAACTCGTCGACGATGATCACCTCGCCGCCCTCGACCACGTAGTTCACGTCGCGCTTGTACAGATGGTGCGCCTTGAGGGAGTTGTCGATCAGGTGCGGCCACTCCATGTTGCCGGTGGTATAGAAACTCTCGACGCCGGCCAGCTCCTCAGCTTTGCGAATACCTTCTTCGGTGAGGTGGCAGGTGTGTTCCTTCTCTTTGACCTCGAAGTGCACGTCTTTGGTGAGCTGCCTCGCCAGCCGGTCCGCCTTGGGATACTTGGTGACGTCGTCGTGGGCGGGGCCGGAGATGATCAGCGGCGTGCGGGC
>JAHWKJ010000519.1 GCA_019347905.1 Planctomycetota bacterium | reverse complement strand
CCTTCGCGCCTTTGCGCCTTTGCGTCAAATCCCTATCTGCAAAATGCGTCGCGCGCCCCGGAAAAAACGGTGCAAAGCCGTCTTGGCACGCGCGGCGGGTTCGGCTATAACCCGCGGCCACTCGACCCGTGCGGATCGAACTGCGGGCGGCCGCTTCGGCGACTGCTGCGATCTGTCGGACGAGCCTCTCTCCGTCTTCCACGTCGAACAATCCGGTCTTCCCGTCGTCGCGTTGCCACCCGGTCGGCGCGCGGCCGGTTGCGTCCTCCGCGTTCGCATTGGCGGCGCGGTGCGCCGGTCGTGCGTGCGATTGTCGGGCGGCATCAAAAGGAGCGCCTCCGATGTCTGTCTGCGCGCGCCGTCTCGTTCCCGTCTTCCTCGTGCTGCTGGCGAGCAGCCAGACCGCCTGTAACCTGGTGCCGCGGCAGTCGCTGCGGCAGAGCCAGCTCCGGGCGTTTCAACTCCATCGCTCGGGCCAGACGCTGGCCAGCGAACGCGACCACGCCCATCTGCGCGCGCAGGAATTGGCCCAGCGGAATTCGGAGCTGGAATCCAGCCTCGCCACCGCCAACCAGCGGCTCAACAACCTGAATGCCGAGCGCAGCGCGCTGCAGCAGCGGATGGTGAGCCTCATCAACCAGTCGAATCCGCTGCCGGAGTCCGCTTCCGAGAAATTCCGCGAACTGGCGAAGAAGTATCCCCAGTTCCAGTTCGATCCCACGACGGGCGTGAGCAAGTTCAGCGACGACATTTTGTTCGATACCGGCAGCGACGAATTGAAGTCGGGTGCGACGCCGCTGCTGACCGAATTCGCAAAGATCATGAACGATGGCGAAGCCCAGGGACTGAACATTCTGGTCGTGGGCCACACGGACGACGTGCGGATCGCCAGGGGCCCCACGCGGGCGAAGCACCCCACCAACTGGCACCTGTCGACCAACCGGGCCAATGCGGTCGTGCTGGCCCTCGGCAAGGCGGGCCTGAAGGAGAACCGCATGGGCGTGGCCGGCTACAGCATGTATCAGCCGCTGGTCTCCAACAAAGACGACCAGACGCGACGGCAGAACCGGCGCGTCGAAATCTACGTGCTCGCACCCGACGCCGTCGTCGCCGGCTGGGATCCGGCCACCAGCCGCAACTGAGCGGCTGCGTGTGTGAGTCGAAACCTGGTGGTGCGGATTTCAACCGCACGACGACGCTCCACCGCATCGCGATGCCGAACGCCGGATCAATCCTCGCCTTCGGATTCGGCTCCCGGCTGTTGCAACTCTGGCACGTCCGCACGTGGGGCCGCCGCATCCGGCGGCGGCGGTGGAGGTGCACCCTCGACGACTTCACCGGGAATGCGGGCCATCGAGACCAACTTGTCGTCTTCGTCCAGCCGGATCACGCGGACGCCCTGGGTATTGCGGCCGACCAGTGAGATGTCGGCCGCTCGAATCCGCTGGATCTTGCCGAAGGCTGTGACCATCAGCACCTGGTCGTCGTCGGCGACAGCCAGCACATCGACCACTTTGCCGTTGCGGTCCGACGTGCGAATGTCGCGCAGGCCCTTGCCGCCGCGCCTCTGCCGGCGGTAACGGGCATTGCCGGAGTAACGTATGGGTGCCCCGTCGCCCTCGGCGTCCACGTCTTCGACGGCCGCCTCCGTGGCGACTTCTTCGTCCGCTTCCGGCTCTTCGGCTTCGTCCTCGGCGGCGGCTTCCCCTTCGCCGAATGGCGTGCGCTTGCCGTACCCGTTTTCGGTGGCGGTCAAGAGCGACATGTCGGCTTCGGGGACGACCATGCCGATCACGTAATCGTCGCCGACGAGCGAGATGCCCTTCACGCCGCGCGTCGCTCGGCCCATCGCGCGGGCGTCGGCCTGATCGAAGCGGATCGCCATGCCGTTGCGCGTGGCGAGCACGACGTCGTTGCCGGCCGAGACGATCCGCACGTCGATCAGCCGGTCGCCTTCATCGAGATTGATGGCGATGAGGCCCCCCTTCAAAGGCCGTCCGTAGGCCGAGAGCACCGTCTTCTTCACCAGGCCGTTCCGCGTGGCCATGATGAGGAAGCGGGTCTCGTCGAACTCGTGCACCGCCAGGCATTGCGTGACGCGCTCGCCCTCGCCCAGCCGCAAGAGGTTGACCAGCGCCCGCCCCTTCGCCGTGCGGCCCTGCAGCGGCAGGTCGTACACCTTCTGCCAGTAAACCTTGCCCAGGTCGGTGAAGAACAACAGGTAGGCGTGCGTGCTGGCGACGAACAGGTGCTCGATGGGGTCTTCCTCGTCGACCTTCGCCCCCATCACGCCCTTGCCGCCGCGATTTTGCGCCTGGTAGACGGAGAGCTGCGTCCGCTTCACGTAGCCGCGCTGCGTGAGCGTGACGACCATCGGCTCTTCGGTGATCAGCTCGTCGCGGTCGACTTCGGTCAGTTCTTCGTCGGTGATTTCGGTGCGGCGTTCGTCGCCGTATTTGCGCTTCAGCTCCAGCATGTCCTCGCGGATGACGACCCGAATGTTGTCTTCGCTGGAAAGCAATTGCAGGTAGCCCGCGATGTCGTCGAGCAGCTTCCGGTGCTCGCCGGCCAGCTCTTCGCGCTCCAGGTTGGCCAGCGAACCGAGCTGCATGGCGACGATGGACTCGGTCTGCTTCGACGTCAGCCGGTAGTTCGCCTCCGCGCCGCGCTCGCTCTGGAACATGCGGAAGCCCTCGTCGCCCAGGGCGCGGGCCACCATTTCGGCCGGCACGTCAATTTCGGCCAGCCGCTCGCGGGCTTCGGCCCGGCTGGCGGAGTTGCGGATCGTCTGGATGATCTGGTCGATGTCGAGCTGCGCGATCAAGAGACCCTCGACCGTGTGCTTCCGCTTGCGGGCCTCGCTCAGCAGAAACTCGGTGCGGCGGCGGATGACGTCGATGCGGTGCCGGATGAACTCCCGCAGCAAATCGACGATCGGCAGAGTCTGCGGCCGGTTCCCCACCAGCGCGAGGACGATCACGCTCACCGTCGTCTGCAGTGGCGAGAAGCGGTAAAGCTGGTTGAGCACGACCTCCGGGTCGGCGTCGCGCTTCAAACGGATGTGCAGCCGCACCTGCCAGGGCGGAACGGTGCGGTCGGTGTAGTCGGTGACCTCGGCGATGCCCTTGATCCGCTCGTCGCGGACGAGTAGCTCCAGCTTCTCGCGGATGCGGTCGCGCGTATCGAGATACGGGATCTCCGTGACGACGATCACGTCGGAGTTCTTCTCGGTCTCGAAGTGCGTGCGGGCCCGCAGCGTGAGCGTCGAGCGGCCCGTCATGTAGCCCTGCTTGATGCCGAACCGCCCGCAGATGATGCCGCCCGTGGGGAAATCGGGGCCGGGCAGCACGTCCAGCACGTCGTCGACCGTGGCTTCGGGCTTATCGATGAGCAGCACGACCGCGTCGCAGACCTCGCCCAGATTGTGCGGCGGAATGCTGGTCGCCATGCCCACGGCGATGCCGGTCGAGCCGTTGACCAGCAGGTTCGGGAAGCGCGAAGGCAGGACGACCGGCTCGGTGCTCTTCTGGTCGTAGGTCGAGGTGAAGTCGACGGTGTTGCGGTCGATGTCCGCCAGCATCTCGGCGGCGACGGGCGACAGCCGCGCCTCGGTGTACCGCATCTGCGCGGGCGGCAGTCCGGCCAGCGAGCCGAAGTTGCCCTGCTTGGCGATCAGCGCGCTGCGCATGATCCAGTCCTGGGCCATGCGGGTCAGCGTGGGGTAGATCGCCTGGTCGCCATGCGGGTGGTATCGCTTCATCGTCTCACCGACGATGCCCGCGCATTTCGTGGTCGAAGACGTGGGCGAAAGCCCCAGATCGTCCATCGCCACGAGGATCCGCCGCTGCGAGGGCTTCAGCCCATCGCGGGCGTCGGGCAGGGCGCGGCTGACGATCACGCTCATGGCGTACGTCAGGTAGCTGGTGCGCATCTCGTCCTCGATATCGAGGGACAAGATCCGCTCCTCGAAACCGCCGTCTCCGGCCGGCGGAGCGGCGGGCGTATCTTCGTCGTGGCCGTTGCTCAAGGAAGGACTCGGTGTTCAGGAAGGATGAGACGGCGCCGAAAATGGCACCGGCGGCAGGCAGGGGACACTCCGTTTTCCCGGTGAGCGGAGGGCATAATTATAGCGGTCGCGAGCGGTGCGAGAAACCATCCGTCCGCCCGCCTCGCCGCCTCGCCGACCCTCTGGCTCTTGACCCTCGACCCTTGCCCCTTGACCCGGCACCAACTTGGCAACTTCGCAACTTGCACACGCCCTGCCCCCTCGGCCATCTTGCCCTCTTGCTGCCATGTGGCCGTCGAGGCTGGTCGGGGAAACGAGTTCATGAGCGGCTCCCGAACGTAGAGGCTACGGCGGTCTCTTCACCCATACGGGAACGGTTGCGCGGCGCATCGGCTAGCCCGGTACAGACCGTCTCGTTTTTTAGGCAACCTGGCGAGCGGAGGGCATTTCGCTCGCCGGCGGTTCGCGGGCGTGATTCCGATGCGCGTCGAGTTGCAAGAGATTGTGAGTCAGCACGAGGCAGCCGATTTCAGCTCGCGCGCGGCGTAGGCCG
>JAHWKJ010000050.1 GCA_019347905.1 Planctomycetota bacterium | reverse complement strand
TACAGGATAGCGAGCGGATTCCGGGAATGTCGGATGACGAAGCCCGAAGGACGAAAGAATGCCGAAATCCGAATGACGAAACGCCGCAGGCGCGCGCGATTCATGATGGTGCACGGTTTCGTCATTCGGGCTTCGTCATTCGTCATTCTTTCGTCCTTCGAATTTCGACATTCGGGCTTCCCCGGGCGAGACTCCGGACACTTCAGAAGATCCCCAGTTGGTCCCGGGCTTCATCGGTCATGCGTTCGGGCGACCAGGGCGGCGACATCACCAGGCGGATTTCGGCCTCGTCCACGTCCTTCAGCCGCTCCAGGGCCATCTTCGACTGCTGGATGATCTGCGGCCCCGCCGGGCACGCGGGGCTGGTCAGCGTCATGTCGACTTTCACCCGCCGCGTTTCCGGATCCTGGTCGATTTCATAAATCAGGCCCAGGTCCACGATGTTGATCATCAGCTCCGGATCGATGACCTGCCTCAAGGCTTCGAGCAGTTGGCTTTCGTCGGGCATGTTCGTTGCTCCTGGGTGCAGGAATGACGAATGACGAATGAGTTGAGCGTCAAGAGTCGAGGGTCGAGAGCCAGATCCAGGCACCGCCAGCGCTGCGTTCTGCTGGCTCTCGACTCTCGACCCTCAGCCCTCGACCCGCTTCGTGCTTCGTCATTCTTTCGTCATTCGGATTTCGTCATTCGGCATTTCTTGGGCGAGCGTAAATTTCGCCGTCGCGGATTTTGACGTCGAACGTGGCAATCGGTTCCGTGGCCGGCATGCACAGCGCCGCTCCGGTACGGATGTCGAAGCGGGCGCCGTGACGCGGGCAGGTGATTTCGCAGCGGGAGACGGGGCCGTTCGTCATCGCCTGTCCGTCATGCGTGCAGGTGTCTTCGATGCAGTAGAAGTCGTCGCCCACGCGGAGCAAGAGCGCCGGCGTCTCGTCGACCACGACGGGCTTGCGGCCGCCGGAGGGGACTTCTGCAATGTTGGCGATGCGTTCGTACCCAGCCATCATTCGTCCTAAGAGCCGCCGATGCCCAGTTTGCGCTCGACCGAGTCGCTCAGCGTGTCGCGGACGGCTTGCACCGGAATGCGGTCGTAGACCGCGTGGAAAAAGCCTCCCACGATCATGTGCATCGCATCCTGGCGGGACAACCCGCGCGACATGCAGTAGAAGATCTCTTCCTCGTCGACGCGGCCGGCGGTCGCGGCGTGCGTGCAGCGGACGTCGTCGGCCTCGATCTCCAGGCCGGGAATCGAGTCGCAGCGGGCGTCGGGGCTCAAGAGCAGCGCATCGCTCCGCTGGAAGCCGTCGATCCGCTGCGCTTCCCGCTCGACGCGGATCATGCCCCGCCAGACGACGCGGCTCTTGTCGCGGAGCACTTCCTTGTACAAGAGGTCGCTGCGCGTATCCGGCGCGGCATGCGTCTGCTGCGTGTAGTACGAGATGAGCTGCCGATTGACGGCGAACGTCACACCGTTGACTTCGGCTTCGGCCCCCCGGCCGTCGAGATGCACGTCCTGGTGGATGTGGGCCAGCCGCGCCCCGAGGCCGCCCACCGTCCACTGGAGCGAAGCGTCCGCGGCCGCCCGTCCGGACTGGTGGGCGAAGTGGTAGGTCTTCTGGTTCCAGTTCTGAAGCTGCACGTAGCGCAGCCGCGCCTGCCTGCCGAGCAGCAGTTCCACCGCCCCCACGTGCAGTCCCGGCGCATCGGCGTCGGCCGAGGCCGTCTCTTCCAGCAGCGTCGCCTGCGCCCCGTCTTCCAGCACGACCAGCGTGTGGCTGAAATCGGCCGCGCCCGGCTGGGAGAGCGCGATCAGGCTGTGCAGCGGCGCTTTCAGCTCGACGCCGGCCGGCACGTACAACAGCGTCCCACCGGTGAAGAAGGCCGCATGCCAGGCGCTGAAGCGGTCCGTGCTGGGCCGCACGCCCCGCGTCATCAGATGCGGCTGGAGCACGTCGCCGTGCTCGCGGATCAGTTCGGACAGGTCGCCGAACAACACGCCCTGCGCCGCCGCCGATTCATCGAGCCGCGAGCGCGAGCAGTTTCCGTCGATATGCACGACATTGCCGGCGAACTCGGCGCGGTCGGCCAGCAGCGTGTCGACCTCGGCCGCCGGCGCTTCATCATCGGCGGCCCGGATCAAAAACTGCTCCGGCCGGAACGTGCGCAGATCGACCCGCTTCCACTCCTCGGGATCGAGCGGCTCGGCGAGCTTGTCCTGGTACGCCGCGAACGCCTCCCGCCGCCGCTCGGAAAGCCAGCGCGGCTCGTCGCGGCCGTCGAGGAACGACTCGAACGCCGGCTCATCGAAACCGGTGGGTGCTGCTGAAACCGTCTGGATGCTCATCTTGCCACGTCAATCGCACAAGTCCTGTTGCTCCAAGAGCAACGCTTGCTCATACCAGCCCCCGCGCCGACAACACTGAGTGCGCCCACTCTTCATCCTGCGGTGAGAGCGGCGGCACCGGCGGCTGCCGGTAGTCCAGGATGTCGTACCCGCCCCGGTCATAGGCGTCGTCGAGGACGGCCTGCAAGTCGAGAAGCACATCCTCGTCAGTCGCTCTGAGCGGCACCTTGATCACCGGCAGCCGCTCGCGCATGGATGCCGGATAGACTTCACACCGCAGCTCCGACGGGTCTTCAACGCAGCGGATCGCCGTCACCAGATACGGGCAATCGCGCGTCGCCGGCAGGCCCTGGCGCGGAGCCGGGTCCAGCCGCTCGCCTTCCCGCAGCAGGTCGATTTCCACCAGGTGCACGCGGGCGGCTTCGAGCTCGTTTCGCTTCTGCACGTACAGGTCCTGCCCGCGGCCGCGCTCCTTGTTCGTGGGACTGACCACCTCGATCACCGTAATGAGCCGTCCGCCTGTGCTGAAGTCGCGGATTTCGATGAACCTCTCGGTGAGCGGTTCATTCCGGCGGATGACCACAATGGGCTCGGTCGGCACGAGCGTCGCCACGCCGGCGCTCGCCTGCCGCGGCGGGCCACTCCGCGGATACTCGACGACCCGCACGTCAGGGATCACGTGACGTCCGTTCGCGCCCTCTTCGTACTCCAGGTACACCCGCTCCTCAACGCGCGCGCGCAGATCCCGCGGCAGGGCCCTCTGCAGGCGGTCCCGACAGTACGTGACGATGCTAGTGTGGACGTCCCCCCAGTGCTGTTCGAGCCAGGGGTCCATGCCGGGAATAGGGCTGGGCATCTGAGTTAGACTCTCACTTCAACAGGCGGCCCAGCAGCCCGCCGATGCCGCCCGCTACACCGCCCACAAGCAGGTGACTGAGAAACGTTTCGGCATCCGCAGCCACAAAGAACGATACCACCCCGCCGAAACAAATGCCGGTGCCGACCGTTGCCAAGCCGAACTCCAGCGCGCGCTGCAGCCTCGGAAGCCGACCGGGACTTGCATTACAAATGGACAAGGATGCGAACGGATTGTCGGTTGGTCGTGTCATCATCGGAACTCCGCGGTGGGCAAATTTCGATCCGCCGCATTTTGTCGTCGCGGTCTCGAGATCGTCGGACGCGCGAGGCAACCAGTTCACACGAGCCACTTCGCCAGCGTTCCCTTCACCTCGTTGTGCGGAATCCCTTTTCCCGCGTCCAGCTCGCGCAAACCCTCTTCGATCTTTCTGCGGACGTAAAGCTCCGACATGATGTCGTCGACCGTAGCATCATCCGGCAGGCGACGAATCAACTCGAGGACCGCCTCTTTCGTGGTCATGATCCGCTCTCCCGTGCCGCCGATCACCCCACGCTGCCCTCCATCTGCAGCTCGATCAGGCGGTTCATTTCGACGGCGTACTCCATCGGCAGCTCCTTCACCAGCGGCTCGATGAAGCCGGTCACGATCATCGCGCTGGCCTCGGCCTCGCTGAGGCCGCGGCTCATCAGGTAGAAGAGCTGCTCCTCGGCGATCTTCGAGACGCTGGCCTCGTGCTCGATGGCCACGTCGTCCTCGGCGACCTCGATGTACGGGTACGTGTCGCTGCGGCTCGCCGAATCGAGGATCAAGGCGTCACAGACCACGTTCGACTTGCAGTGCTTCGCGCCGTCCACGACCTTCACCAGGCCGCGGTAGCTGGCGCGGCCGCCATCCTTGGAGATGCTCTTGGAGACGATGCGGCTGGAGGTGTGCGGGGCGACGTGCACCATCTTCGCCCCGGCGTCCTGGTGCTGGCCCTTGCCGGCGAAGGCGATCGACAGCGTCTCGCCGCGGGCGCCCGGCTCCATCAGGTACACGGCCGGGTACTTCATGGTGAGCTGCGAGCCCAGGTTGCCGTCGACCCATTCCATCAGGGCGTCGCGGTAGGCCATGGCCCGCTTCGTCACCAGGTTATAGACGTTGGACGACCAGTTCTGGATGGTCGTGTAGCGGCAGCGTCCGCCGCGCTTCACGAGGATCTCGACCACCGCCGAATGGAGGCTCTCCGTGGTGTAGGTGGGCGCGGTGCAGCCCTCGACGTAGTGCACGCTGGCGCCTTCGTCGACGATGATCAGCGTCCGCTCGAACTGGCCCATGTTCTCGGTGTTGATGCGGAAGTAGGCCTGCAGCGGGAACTCGATCGCCACGCCCTTGGGCACGTAGATGAACGACCCGCCCGACCACACCGCCGTGTTGAGGGCGGCGAACTTGTTGTCCGACGGCGGGATGACCGTGGCGAAGTACTCGCGCAACAGATCCTGGTGCTCGCGCAGGGCGCTGTCGGTGTCGGTGAAGATCACGCCCTGCTTGGCGAGGTCCTCCTGCAGGCTGCCGTAGACCACTTCCGACTCGTACTGGGCCTTCACGCCGGAGAGGTACTTCTTCTCGGCTTCGGGAATGCCCAGCCGGTCGTAAGTGCGGCGGATGTCTTCCGGCACCTCGTCCCAGCTCTTCTCCTGCCGGTCGCTGGCGCGGACGTAATAGTAGATGTCCTGGAAGTCGAGGTGCGAGAGGTCGCCGCCCCAGTTGGGCATGGGCTTCTCGAAGAAGATGTCCAGCGACTTCAGCCGCAGGTCGCGCATCCACGCCGGTTCGCCCTTCATCTCCGAGATCTGGGCCACGATCTCGCGATCGAGACCCTTGCGGCTGATGAAGGCGTACTTGTCGGTCGGATCGTGGAATCCGTACCGGTAGTCGCCGATGCCGATTTCGGACTTGGTCACAACGTCGGTCGCCATCTGGAATCACCTTGGGGTGAGGATTGATCTTTCGAGTGAATTCGCGTGCGGAACGTTACGTGGTCTGCGTCATACGGTGGCCGGCACTTCTTCGCGTCCCAGGACGGCCTGTTCGGCGGCTTCTTCCGGGTGCCGCTCGCGGACCTCGGCGTAACCTTGCTCGTGCACTTCGTGCGCCAGATCGGCGCCGCCGGTCTCGACGATGCGCCCGGCGAGCATCACGTGGGTGTACTGCGGGCGGTTGAATTCCAGCAGCCGCTCGTGGTGCGTGATGATGAGGACTCCCATCTCCGGGCCAGCCAGCCGGTTGACGCCTTCGCTGACGACTTTCACCGCGTCGGTGTCGAGGCCGCTGTCGGTTTCATCGAGGAACGCGAAACGGGGCTTGAGCATGGCGAGCTGCAGGATCTCCATCCGCTTCTTCTCGCCGCCGGAAAAGCCTTCGTTCAAGTAGCGGCGGGCGAACTCCGCTTCCATGCCCAGAGCTTCCATGTTGGTGCGCAGCTCCTTCCGGAACTCGCGCATCGAGATCAACTCTTCGCCTTCCTTGCGCTCGGGGTTGCGAACGTTCGAGATCGCGTGCCGCAGGAAGTCGGCGACCTTCACGCCGGGGATCGTCACCGGGTACTGAAAGGCGAGGAACAGCCCCAGCCGCGCCCGCTCGTTGGCATCGAGCGCCAGCACGTCGGTCCCGTCGAGATCGACCGCGCCGCGGGTGATTTCGTACTTGGGATGGCCGACGAGCGCATAGGCCAGCGTGCTCTTGCCGGAGCCGTTGGGGCCCATCAGCGCGTGGATTTCCCCCTGGCGGAGCACGAGGTCCACGCCCTTGAGGATCGGCGTGCCGCCGACCTCGACGTGCAGGTCCTGGATGGTGAGGGTGCTGGGCATATCGGAGCAGACTCGGGGTCGAAGGTCGAAAAGTCGAAGGTCAAAAGGGCCGGAGTGTAGGGCCCGGGCGTCAAATCCCGCGGAAGAATTCGCTCACGCGACAGGAGAAACCGGGCAGAACGGCACTCGTCAATTCGTCGCTTTCTTCGTAGAGGACGGGGCCGTTATCGGGGCCGAAGACCTGCACGTTGCGCTTCTGCGGATCGATAACCCACACTTCGTCCACGCCGCGGTTCAGGTATTCGGAAATCTTCGCATGGACTCGTTTCCAACGGTCGGACGGCGAAAGGACCTCGACAGTCACGTTCGGCACGAGATCGCTGAAGCCGCGGGGCGCACGACCTTCCGGCAGACGATCCTTGCTGAAAACAGCCACGTCCGGACCTCGGACTGTATCCGGATCCCGTTCCGTGACGACGCCGCTGTCGTTGCTACTCACCAGCCCGAAATCCGTCGCTCGATTCCAGGCTTCCAAGGGAAAAGACACATTCACGCAGACGCATCCGTGCACGACATCAGGCGTGGGCATTTCCACGATCTCCCCGCGCACAAGCTCCACCGGTACGTCGAACGACAGTTCGGCGAACTGCTCAGCGGTGATCAGAATTGGCTCGGCGACGGTGGCCATGAGGGAACTCTCTACACCCGATGGTTCCGGAGCGTCACGCCGTCTGCGGCACGCCCACGTAGCCGCTGTGGTGCGGGACGGGAAGAACTTCCTCGCCCCTCGTGAAACGCTTGGACTTGATCTTGTCCTGGATCCGCATGATGCCTTCCAGCAAGGCCTCCGGCCGCGGCGGGCAGCCGGGAACGTACACGTCGACCGGCACCACCAGGTCCACGCCCTTCACCACGTGGTAGCCCCACTTGAAGTACGGCCCGCCGCCCACCGTGCAGGCGCCCATCGCGATCACGTACTTGGGGTCGGGCATCTGCTCGTACAGCCGACGCACGCGGCTGGCCATCTTGAACGTGACCGTGCCCGCGACAATCATCAGGTCCGCCTGCCGCGGCGTGGCCCGGAACGCCCCCGCGCCGAACCGGTCGAGGTCGTAACGGCTGGCGCCGGTGGCCATCATCTCGATGGCGCAGCAGGCCAGGCCGAAAGTCATGGGCCACACGCTCGACTGCCGGGCCCAGTTCATGGCCTGCTCGAGCGACGTCGTGATGACGTTCTCTTCAAACCGCCCTTCGATGGGGATCATGTCAATTCATCCGCTTCCTGTGTGGAAAAACTCTCACTCGTGCACGGCCGGCTGGACCTCGCAGCAGTGATGCCCGTCGAGGCAACACTGGGTGAGCGTCAGCCGCGTGCCCAAGACCTTCTCGAACACCGCCTGCTCCAGATCGCAGATCGCCGCGTCGCTTTCGGCCAGATCGAGATAAGGGCAACTGTTCTCGCGAAGGATCGGCAACGGGCCGCTGGTGTCGACCTCCACATCGAAGCCGTGCTCCGCGAGCGAGGAGCGCAGGCCGTCCAGGCGTTCCGGCAACGGGCTGGCCGAAGCCGTCCCTCCGTAGCGGAGGACCAGCGCCTCGCGAACCCGCTCGAACACCTTGCGGCGGATGCCGACCTCTTCGATGGCCTGCATCTCGCGCCAGAGAATTGAAGCCAGTTCCGAATAGTTGTCGCCCAATTCCCGCAAGCCGGCTTCGGTCAGTTCATACACATGATGCGGCCGCCCGCGCCCGGCCGTCACGCTTTCACGCCGCACCAGCCCCCGCTCGAACAACCGCACCAGCCGCTGGCGGACAGCGGTGGCCGTCACCCCCAAGTCATCGCACACTTCCTGCACGCTGGCGGGAGAAAGTCGGTGCAGCCGCTCCAGGAACTGGCGGTCGTTCGTGTCGAGGGTGGCTTTCATAAACTCCCTGCCTTTCTGGACTTGCTGCGCAGCTTGGACTCACGCGCCGGCGGCTGACACTATCCTACGACGTATCGGGATTTTAGACAACCATGGGTGTGCAAATTCCCGAAACCGGGGGCGGTTCGCACCTTGCCGCTCTCACAAGTGGGACTGCGCGGGACAGGTCATGAGACGCACGAGGAGCCAAAACGGTCCCGGGCCTCAGACAGACCCGCCTGCACGAGTTGCCCCATTTTCGGCGGCGAGGCCTCCACGTGAACCGGCAGACCCGCCGATCGCAGCGCGTCGCTGGCCGTCGGGCCAATCGAAGCGACCACGCAGCGACTGACGGCGCCGCGCCACGCGTCCTCGACGCCCTCCTGCCGGGCCACTTCTACGACGTTGGCGATCTGCTGCGCGCTCGTGACCAGCACGACGTCGAACTCTCCCGCCACGGTCTTTCGAATGGCCTCGACCAGCGGTCCGGTGTCCTCGGGAAGACCCCAGCGATACACCGGAACGGCCAGCACCTGCGCACCTCGGTGGCGAAGCGCCGCATACAGTTCGTCCGACGGCTCGCCGTACTCCTGCACGGCCACCGCCGCGCCCGCCAGAGCGACGTGCGCGTCCAGCTCCGCCAGCACTTCCCGCCAGGTGTTTGGGTCGGCCGCCCGGTGGTGGATGGGCACGCCCCAGCTTCGCAGCTCGACCGTCGGCTTCGGGCCTCGCACCACGTTCGTGGTCCTTCCCAAGGCCGCAAAAAACTGTGCCCGGTCAAATTGTGTTTCCACGGCTTCCAGCAACGCCCTGGCACCGACGCCGGTCATGAAGATCACGACATCGACCTCGCCGTCGAGCAGCCGGCGGGCGAAGTCCAGCGCCGCCGGGTTCTCCTCCAGCGGGATCTCCCGCATCGACGGCGCCACGAAGGCCACTCCCCCCTGGCGCTCGATCAGCGACCGCATCTCGTCGGCCTTGCGGCTCTCGAAGCTCAACACGCGCACCGGGCGATTCATGGCATTCCCTTTCCACACGATTGAAAGGTCGACGCACGCTCATGCGGCCACACCCGCAACTGCCGCTGGCTTCGGCTCGAATCGCTCGATGACCGCACAGCCGCAGGCGTCGCTCCAGACGTTGACAGCGGTGCGGCACATGTCCAGCACGCGGTCCACGGCGATGATCAGCCCTTGAGCATCCAGCGGCAGATCGACGGCCTGCAGCACGATGGCCATCATCACCAGGCCCGCCGAGGGAATCCCCGCCGCGCCCACGCTGGCCAACAGCGCCGTCACGGCCACGATGATCTGCTGCTCCAGCGACATCGCCCCGCCCGTGTACGCCTGCGCGATGAACAGCACCGCGACCGCTTCGTACAGCGCCGTGCCATCCATGTTAATTGTCGCTCCCAGCGGCAGCACGAAGGAGCTGACGCGATTGGAGACGCCCGCCCGCCGCTCTACCGAAGTCAGCGTCAACGGCAGCGTGCCGTTCGATGACGCCGTCGAAAACGCCGTGAGCAGCGCGGGGCTCAGCGCCTTCGCATACTGCCACGGAGACCGCCGCGCCACGAGCCACAACATCAGCGGCAGCACGAAGCAACTATGCACCACCAGCGCCAGAAACACCGTCAGCAGATACCAGCCGAACGTCGCAAACACGCCCAGCCCCTGCGAAGCCGTCGCGTACAGCATGAATGCGAACACGCCGATGGGCGCGAGGCGGATGATGAAAACCGTCATCGCCATCATCACCTCGAAACCGGCGGCGAACAGCTCCCGCAGCGTCTCGCCGCTCTTGCCGCCCACAAAGATCATGAACAGCCCCAGCAGAATGCTGAACACGATGATCGCCAGGAAATCGCCCTCGGCGAGGGCGGCCACGGGGTTGGGCGGAATCATCTCTTCGACGAGGCCCACGAAGATGCCGGACAGCGACCGTCCTTCGCCGGCGACCGCGCCTTCGCCACCGCCCGGCAGATTGGCGCCCACGCCGGGGCGAATGAGATTCACCATGGCCAGCCCGGTCGTAATCGCCAGAAAGCTGGTCGCGAGGTAGTACAGCAGCGTTTTGCCGAACATCGCGCCCACGCGCTCGCTGCTGCCCAGCCCCGCCACGCCCGTCACGAGCGAGGTGACGATCAGCGGCACCGTGATCATCCGCAATAGCCGCAGGAACAAGTCTCCGACCGTTTTGGCGGCGATGGTCAGAGACCGCGAGGCCGTCCCCGCGTAGCGGTCGTACTCGTCGAGAAACCACGGGTGCCTCTGAGCCAGTTCCGCGCGGCTGGCGACATCGGGACTGTTGACCATCGGCAGTTCGCCGTACTGCCGCGTGTAGCGGAGGCTGATTTCCTCGCGGACCTCGCTGAAGTGCAGCCGCCGCTCGGTCACGGGCAGCTCGTGCGGTCCGCCGCGCCGCGCTTCGGGGTACAGGTCGTCGGCTTCCCGAAACCGCTGCTCGAACGCGGCCACGCTCGGAAAGGTCTGGCGAAACACCGTGCGTCCGCCGCGGCCGATTTCGGTGACGGCAATCCCGCCCTCCGGCAGCGGCTCGAACCGCACCGTCGCATCCGGCAGCGCCCGCTCGCCGGCGTTCACCCACAGCCCGACCGCCGCCCCGACGACCATCGCCGCCAGAATCTGGTAGTGCAGCGGGAACCGCGAGCGCGGTTCCGGCGCGGCAGCCGGCGCGTCGGAGACGAATTGGCTCATGGATCGTCCACAAGAAGAGTCGCCATCAGGGCTGCGAACCACGGAAGGATACACGATCGCAGCCACTCAAGCATCGTCGTGGGGAGTGTGACACCGCGTCGCGCAATTCTGGTACCATACACACCATGAGCGACGCATTGCTGGAGGCGCAAGTGAATGCCGGCGGCATGCTCCACGCCGGAGGCGCGCGGCGGCCGCCGGTCGCGCATTTTGGGGATGCGACGGTGGAGTACCGGGCCGCCCGCGAGGCGGCCGCGGTGTTTGATGTGAGCGACCGCGTACAGATCGAGGTGGCCGGCCGCGACCGCGTGCGGTGGCTGAACAGCTTTTGCACGAACGACATCAAACGGCTCGCGGTCGGCGAGGGGTGCGAGGCGTTTGTGACGAACGTCAAGGGCCGCGTCGTCGGGCACGTGTTTGTGTTCGCGGGCGACGAGTCGCTGTGGGTGGAATCGTCGCCCGGCACCGAAACGGCCCTGCTCGCCCATCTGGAGCGGTACATCATCACCGAGGATGTCTCGCTCCTTCCCCACACGGAAGCACTGGGCGAATTACTTGTCGCAGGGCCTCGGGCGGCCGAGCGACTGACGGCAATGGATCTGGCGACGCAGGAACTGAAGCTCCATCAGCAAGTCGCGGCGACGCTTGGCGGCCGCAACGTCGCAATGCGCCGGGTCGATCTCACCGGGGGTGCTGGCTTTCTGCTGTCGATGCCGCGGGAACACATGGCCGAGGTTTGGAGTGTGCTCGCGGAGTCGAACATCCGCCCGGCCGGCTTCGAGGCGCATGAAGCTCTGCGGATCGAGGCGGGCATGCCGCTGTACGGCATTGATGTCAGCGACGAGAACATCGCGCAGGAGGTCAGCCGCACGCGGCAGGCGATCTCGTTCACCAAGGGCTGCTACCTGGGGCAGGAACCGATTGCGCGGCTCGATGCGATGGGGCATACGAACCGCGAGTTGCGGGGGCTGAAGCTGGAAGGCGGCGACGTCCCCTCGGCAGGTGCAGCCGTGGTGGAGGGCGAAGCCGACATCGGTCGCATTACGTCCGCGGCCCGCTCGCCGGCGGACGGGCGACCCGTCGCGCTGGCGTATCTCAAGAGCCGGTATCTCCGACCGGGCACGCGGGTGAGTGTCCAGGGCCGCGAGGGAACAACTGCGGCGACGGTGTTCTGGAACGAGCCACACGAGTGAGGATCGCGACGGAATCGGCCATGGCTGTACTTGCGGAATGCGACGCCTGCGGGAAGAAGTATCGGCTGGACGACCGCTTCGCCGGCCGGACGCTGACGTGCAAATCGTGCGGCGAAGAATTCACTGTCTCCGATCGTGGGGCGGCGGCGGTGGCCCCGCCTCGGCGTTCGGAGGGCGGTTCGGCTCCGCCGCGCCGCGCGCCATCCGGCAAGGGTGCTTCCAAACGAAGTGCCGGCAAACCCGCCAGAGCCCGGCAGGGTGAACCGTCGGCGGCGTCCGGAAAGCTGCTGACGGCCGGCGGCTGGCTGAGCTTTCTCGGCCTGGGGATGTTGTTTCTTCCAGTGTTGGGACTGCAGATCAAATGGCAGCACCTGCTGGGCGATGCGCGGCCGATCGTGGCGGCGGTGCTGACTGTGGCCGGAGCAGGCTGTCTCTTCACAGGACTGATGCACAATCTGTCGGCGGCGGCCGCGTCAGCCGGGATGGTGCTGGTTTTGCTCGTGGTGGGATTCGTGCTTCAGACGGATGATGAACCGGGCGCAGGTGGCGGAGCCGCGCCGGCCAACGTCGCGGAGCGCGCGCGGCAGAACCCCCGCCGCCTACCGCAGCCAGGAACGCCGCAGCCACGGAATGCCAATCCCGCACAGCCCGCCGCCCCGCCATCGCGGAGTCAGCCGGGAGCACCGGCCGGACGCGGTGAGCAGACGCCTCTCGTGGGCGGTCGCGGCGGCGGTCCCTTCCACGCCGTCGGCGATCCCGGCCAGTATGTGATCGGCTTCCGCTTCGAACCCGGCGAATGGGCCGGGCAGAAAGTCCTGAAAACTCTCGAGCCCATCTTCAGCGGCGAACAGGTCGAGGACGGCCCGCACACCGTCGTCGCAAAACCCGGTCACGCCGTCGGGGGCCTGCGCGTGGATGGACGCGAGAAGTTTGTCAACGCCGTGATGCCGGTGTTCGGCAAGATGACCGACACCGGCCTCGATCCTGACACGTACTATGACGGGCCCTGGCTGGGATCGCCGCAGCGCACGCCGCAGTTTCTGGGTGGAGACGGGCGGCGGCGCGTGATCGGCATTTACGGCCGCAAGGGTCTGGTGCTCGATGCCGTCGGGCTGATCCTGGAATCCGACGGCGGCGGCGAATGAAAAAGCGCTACGAATCGTCGCGCTTCGCCGCACCCTGCCGGCGGGCGAGTTCCAGCGGCGAGAGTTTCTGGCCGCCGGTTGTCGGTGCCTTCGGCGCAGCGGGATCGGTGGCGGGCGGAACGGCCGGTGGCGGCTCGGCTTCGGGGGGCGAAGCGGCGGCTCGATCGGCGGGCCTCGATGCAGTTGTCTCCGCGCTGCCTGCCGCGGCTTGTTGACGGGCGAGTTCGAGCGGCGAGAGTTGCGTGCGAGGCGGCTTCTCCTTTTCGGGAGCGCCGCTGGGCTTTCCCGTGCCTCCCATACCGGCGGCTCCCTGTTGACGGGCCTGCTCCAGCGGCGAGAGCTTCTTGCCGGCGGGCTTCGCGGCGGGTGCTGCCGCAGCCGAAGCGCCCGCGGCCTGCTGGCGGGCGAGTTCCAGCGGGCTCTTGCCGCCGGTCTTCTTTGGGGCCGCCGGGGGACGCGCGGCTGCGGCCGGAGCCTCGGCCGCGGCAGGTTTTGCCGGAGCAGCTTTCTTCTCCAGTGGCTTGTCGACGACCTTCAGAAAGCTGGGATCGATGTCGTACCAGCCGATGTCCTCACCGCCGTCGAACTCGACGAGCGCGCGGCCGTTCATGTTGACGGTCTTGACCGTTCCCGTGCGGCCCTCGAAGCGCCGCAACTCCGGAACCCCCCGCGTCACCACCACGTACTTGTCGGTGAGTTCCTTCTTCAGGCGTTCGGCTTGCTCGATCGACATGGATCTCTGGTGGAGGGTGCAGTGGGGTTGGGGACGTCGGACCGGACGGTGGGCGTAGCCCACCCTACTTTCCTGGCGCGGCTGTCTGGCCGTCATCCGCGCCGATTTCGCTAACGAACTTCTCGTAACGTGCCTGGATCGCGTCGCGCGCAGGAGCTTCGCCGGTGGAAACAACCACCCGGTAACGCATCACCAGTGGCGGCTTCTTCGGGCTCAGCTTCGCCACGAAGAACGCGCCGAAGCGACCGTAGGGGCGCTCGGAGTACCGCGAGGGACTCGGCAGCGCGGGATTCTCGAAATACTCGACGGTGTAGCGCTTGCCGTCCAGTTCATACGTCATCGCCAGCCAGCCCAGGTCGACGTGCTTGTCGGGTTCAATGCGGTCATTGACTTGAACGGCTTCGGCCTCTTGCGCGAATTCCTGCGGGCGAATGTAACGGGCGCTGTTGGCCTCGGCGACGGCATTGGCGGCGCGGAATTGGAAGCCCGAATGCTGCCGGTCGCCGTCGAGCGTGATCTCGCCCCGGTTCGATTCCAGCTTCGTCTGCCAGTCGATCTGCCAGGCCGTCCGGTCGATCGATTCCGGCAGGCTCACGCGGACGGTGCGCGTTTCCGTCACGACCGGCTGGCCCTCGGGGTCGTTCCAGTGAATGAGCGCCGTCATCGTCCCGCCGTCCCGGCCGCCCTCCATCTCCAGGAACTTCACGTGCCGTTGGTGGACGCCGTCGCGGCAGTGCCAGAAGTCGTAGGTCTTGCCGTCGCCAGCGGTGGTCTTGTTCCAGCCGACATACAATCCGCGATGATGGGTGTAGTGCCCGCCGGGGCCTTTGCTGATGAGCTGATCGGTCCCCGGCCCGAACACGTGGTGGAACGGCTTGTACGTTTCTTCCCGGCGCTCCGGAGTTGAATCGTCGTACGCGTACATGTAGCGCAGCACCGGGAGCTCACCGTAGAAGAGATCAGCTTGGCCTTCCGCCTCGCGGTTCTCCCAGCGGAACTCGCCCTTCGTGCCCGCAGCCAGCGTGCCAGCCAGCGTGAGGCACGCGAAAAGCGTCAACGGCAGCCGCGAAAATGTCTGAAGCAGCATGAGGCACGCTCCGCTCAGTCGTAAGCTTGTGCAATCGGAAAATGCCGATGGTCTCGCGCGAATCGGCAGTTGCAGCACCAGGCACCAGTTGGACGCTTGTGCTACGGCGGCGGCCATTCTAACGGCCCTACGCCACGAAAGGAAACAAACTCGCATCACCAATTGCCATTCGCTTGACGCTTCCCGACCGGCGCTGCTAGGTTCCAGCGCGATTTGCATCTCCGCTCACCGGACGGCGTGCGCGCAAGCGCGCCTCCCGCAACGTCTCGAATCACTACGGATCGATCCACCATGGCTGAGCACAAGTACGTCTATTACTTCGGCGGCGGCAAGGCCGACGGCAACTCGAAGCTGCGCGAGCTTCTGGGTGGCAAGGGAGCCAATCTCGCAGAGATGATCAATATCGGCCTCCCGGTGCCGGCCGGATTTACCATCACCACCGAGCTTTGCACGTACTACTACGATCACGACCGCAGCTATCCGCCGGAATTGCGCGACCAGGTCGCGAAGGCCCTGGCCCGCGTCGAAGAGACGATGGGGGCGAAGTTCGGCTCGCGCGAGAACCCGCTGCTCCTGTCGTGCCGCAGCGGCGCCCGCGAGTCGATGCCCGGCATGATGGACACGGTGCTCAACATCGGCCTCAACGA
Source organism: Planctomycetota bacterium (assembly GCA_019347905.1). GTDB lineage: Bacteria > Planctomycetota > Planctomycetia > Planctomycetales > Planctomycetaceae > JAHWKJ01. The sequence continues at coordinate 1,885 of JAHWKJ010000050.1, read as the reverse complement.
CACCACGGTGCAGGCCCTGGCCCGCGAGAGCGGCGACGAGCGCTTCGCCTGGGACAGTTACCGCCGCTTCATCCAGATGTATGGCGGCGTGGTGATGGAGATGAAGCCCCGCAAGAAGGAGGACGAAGACTACTTCGAGGACCTGCTGCACAAGAAGCGCAAGACCGCGGGCGTCAAGCACGACCACGAACTCACCGCGGCGCACCTCAAGCAGCTTGTCGCCGAGTACAAGGCCGTGGTGAAGGAAGTGACCGGCAAGGACTTTCCCGACGTTCCGCAGGATCAGCTCTGGGGCGCGATTGGCGCCGTCTTCGGAAGCTGGATGAACGACCGCGCCGTCGTTTATCGCCGGCAGTACGGCATCCCGCACGAGTGGGGCACGGCCACCAACGTGCAGGCGATGGTGTTCGGCAACCTCGGCGACGACTGCGCGACCGGCGTGGGTCTCACCCGCGACGGCGCGCTGGGCACGCCCGGCTTCAATGGCGATTACCTCATCAATGCGCAGGGGGAAGACGTCGTCGCCGGCATCCGCACGCCAAAACGCATCGAAGACACGTTGGCCAAAGACATGCCGCAGGCCTTTCGGGAGCTGCAGAACATCGGCAAAAAACTGGAGCAGCACTACAAGGACGTGCAGGACATCGAATTCACGATCCAGCGCGGCAAGGTATGGATGTTGCAGACGCGCAATGCCAAGCGCACGGGTTTCGCCGCGGTGCGGATCGCCGTGGATCTGGTCAACGAAGGCCTGATCACGTCCGACCAGGCGCTGGCAAAGAAGCGCATCCCCGCCGACGACCTCAACCAGCTCCTGCAGCCGATCTTCGATCCCGAAGCCAAGAAGAAGGCCCAGAAGGGCGGGCACTTTCTGGCGAAGGGCATCAACGCCGGCCCCGGAGCGGCCACCGGGCAGATTTGCTTCCACGCCGCCGATGCCGAAGCGCTCTACGCCAAGGATCCCAGCATCCAGCTCATCCTCGTCCGCCGCGAGACCAGCCCCGAGGACCTGCGCGGCATGCGGATCGCCAAGGGCATTCTGACGGCCTTCGGCGGCGCCAGCTCGCATGCGGCCCTCGTCAGCCGGCAGATGGGCAAGACCTGCATCGTCGGCTGCGCCGATCTCGACATCGATTACCACGAGGGCACAGTCACAGTGGCCGACAAGGTGCTGCAGGCCGGCGACTGGATCTCGATCGACGGCTTCACCGGCGAAGTCTTTGCCGGCCAGGTCGAGACCAAGGCCAGCGAGGTCATCGAGGTCCTCTTGCACAAGACGATGCGGCCGGAAGAGTCAGAGGTCTACGGGCGATACGCGCAGCTCATGGAGTGGGCCGACGCCAAACGCCGTTTGCGCGTGCGGGCGAATGCCGAGGCGGACGAAGCGGCCGCCGCCGTGTCCTTCGGGGCGGAGGGCATCGGCCTGTGCCGCACCGAGCACATGTTCTTCAGCCATCTCGACGAGATCCGCGAGATGATCCTCGCCGAGACGAAAGAGACGCGCGAGAAGGCGCTGGCCAAGCTGCTGCCGTTCCAGCGGGAAGACTTCATCGAGATCTTCCAGGCGCTGGGCGAGCGGCCGGTGACGATTCGCCTCTTGGATCCGCCGCTGCACGAGTTCCTCTCCGAACACCATCTGCACGAGCAGCCGGATTTGGCCCACAAGCTGGCCGACATGATCGGCGCGGGCGTCGAGACGATTCACCGCCGCGTTGAGGAGCTGAAGGAATCGAACCCGATGCTGGGCCACCGCGGCTGCCGGCTGGGCATCGTTTATCCGGAGGTGACCGCGATGCAGGCCCGCGCCATCTTCGAGGCCGCCTGCCAGGTGAAGCGCGAAGGCCTGGACGTGCACCCGGAGATCATGGTCCCGCTGGCGGGCTTC
>JAHWKJ010000518.1 GCA_019347905.1 Planctomycetota bacterium | reverse complement strand
CTCCCGACGCGCGGCGAAGTAACTTCGAGTAAAATCCACCTGCGCGGCGCTCGCCTCGGCATCGCTCTCGCGCCCGGCAACGCGTGCGGACGCAACAGCGACCGCCGGCAGAGCCTGATGGTGGCAGGAGAAACAATCGCGCATGCGCGTGTATTCGGCCGCGCTCGCTTCAATCAGCGGCAGGGCCTTCTCGACGGCGGACGCGACCGCATTGTCAGTCACAGCCCGGTTCGCCACCGGCGCCGCCCGCCGCCGAGAAGACGAACGCCGCGATCGAGCTGCACTGCGCAACGCAATTCCGGCCCATCGCGACACCACCTTTCCCGCCGCCCAGGAGTGTTCCGGAACCGAATTCCGGCAGGTCAACACGACAGCATATCGCCGTCAGCGTCTCGTGAGAACGGTCGAACAGCCGCGTGCGCACTTGCGGGACTTGTTGCTTCCCACGGACCGGATAGACTGCCAGATGGGTAGTTTCCGATGTCAAACTGCCGCGCGAGGATCGGGGGCCGTAGCTCAATCGGTGAGAGCAGCGGACTCATAATCCGTGGGTTGTGGGTTCGAGTCCCACCGGCCCCACTCCGGTCACTTCACTCGAACTCGGGCCCGACTCGCTGACGCTTCGGGCTACTGTCAGCCGCTCGGCGGGACGCCCAGCGACTTGCCGCCGTCGATGGCGATGGCGGTGCCGGTGACCATCATTGCGGCGTCGCTTGCCAGGTAGAGGATCGCCTCGGCGACTTCCTCCGGTGAGATCATGCGGCCGAAGCTTTTGGCCAGCGGACTGGCGGCGATGAAGGCGGCCTCGGCTTGCGAGCGGTCGGCGGCCTTCGCCAGGTCGGCATTCATCATGCCGGTATCGCCCACCGGGCCGGGACACACGCAGTTGATGCGGACGCGGTCTTTCGCATGGCACAAGGCGAGGCTCTTCGTGAGCGCGACGAGGGCCATTTTGCTGATCGAGTAGACGGGATCGTGCGCCCGCGGCAGCAGGCCCGCGTTCGAGGCCGTGTTGATAATCGCCCCGCCGCCGGCGGGGATCATGTGCCGCACGGCGTGCTTGCAGCCGAAGAACGCCGCCTTGAGGTTCGTGTCCAGGCATGCGTTCCAGTCGTCCTCGGTGACTTCCGTAATCTGCTTGACCATGCCGATGCCGGCGTTGTTGACCAGGATGTCGAGCCGCGCCGTCTCCGCGACGGCGGCATCGATCAACTCGCAAAGAGCGGCTTCACTGCGGACGTCGCAGGCGCGCTGCACGATGCCTAGCTCAGCGAAGGGACGCTCGTTTTCGGGAAGCGGCTTCAGGTCGCCGACGAACACCTTCGCCCCGTGGCGGGCGAGCCGCATCGCGGTGGCGCGTCCAATGCCATTGGCGCCGCCGGTGACGACGGCGCAGCGTCCGGTGAAGTCCACAGCGGCCATTCACATCACTCCCAAAGCGATCAAGGCGCCGAAATCCGCGTGGAGACGCAACTTACAGCGAAAGACGGTCTGTGCCCCGCAGATTCAGCGATTTTTCGACGAACGTTTTGCCGTGGACCATGGTAATAGGAATGGAGCTTTCGCCACAGTCGCAGGGCCGGTGTTCGTAGTGGCCGGCTTCAGCCGGCCGGCCGGAGACCGGCTGAAGCCGGCCACTACGAACCTTGGCAGCGTCGCGCGGCTGTGATGTAATTGAGTCGGGGCGAAATTGCAGGAAATCGACGGGAGACCTGTTCATGAGGTGCTCGACGTGTGGCCGCTCGCAGGCGATTGCCGGCCGCCGACCGCGGGCGTGGTTGTGCGGAGCGGCGGCGCTGGCAATGGTGCTTTCGGTCGCGGCGGCGTCTCGTGCGCAGGAGACGCAGCCGGCGGCCGGTGAGGCGTTCACCACCGGCTCGTCCGATGCCATCATCCAGTTCATCAACGAGCGCATCCGCCAGGGCTGGCAGGACAACGAGATCAGGCCGTCGGAAGTCGCCGGGGACCCGGAATGGCTGCGGCGGGCCTACCTCGATATCGTCGGCCACATTCCGCCGGCCGAGGCGGTCGAAGCGTTTCTGGGGGACAAGGACAAGACCAAGCGCTCGAAGGTCGTCGAAAAGCTGCTCGACGACCCCGGCTACGTCCGTAACTGGCAGACGGTGTGGACGAACCTGGCGATCGGCCGCGGCACGCCGGACCGGGTCAGTCGCGTGGGCATGGAGAAGTTCTTCCGCGAGGCGTTCTTCAAGAACCGTCCGTGGAACGAGGTCGTGTTCGACCTGGTGAGCGCGGAAGGCCACTTTGTCGAGAACGGTGCGGTCAACTTCCTCCTGGCCCAGATCGAAGGCGGCAATCCCAACGATCCCGAATACGCCGTGACGGCCACCGCAAAGACCACGCGGCTGTTCCTCGGCCTGCAGGTGCAGTGCACGCAGTGCCACAACCATCCGTTCAACGACTGGAAGCAGGACCAGTTCTGGGAGTTCAACACGTTCTTCCGGCAGGCGCGGCGGGAAGACTACCAGAAGTACGATCCCCAGAGCGGCCGAATGGTCGACGACTATTCCGAGCTCGTCCGCTTTAACAACGTCGAAGGCCCCGTCTACTACGAGAAGCGCAGCGGCCTGATGCAGGTCGCCTATCCCAGGTACTTCGACGCCGTGGTCGATCCCAGTGCCGACGTCAACCGCCGCGAAGAGCTGGCGAAGCTGATGACGCGGGGCGAGCAGCCGCTGATCGCCACCGCAATGGTCAACCGCATGTGGGGCCATTTCTTCGGCTACGGGTTCACCAAGCCCGTGGACGACATGGGGCCGCACAATCCGCCGTCGCATCCGGAACTCCTCGACCGGCTGGCGAGCGAGTTCGTGAAGGCAAACTACGACCTCAAGCAGCTCATCCGCTGGATCGCCAATAGCGAGGCCTACAACCTGACGAGCAGCTTTGGCAAGCACAACGAGATCGACAACCCGGCCGCGGGCGAGACGCCGCTGTTCAGCCACATGTACGTCAAGAGCATGTCGGCCGAGCAGCTTTACGACTCGCTGATCGTCGCCACCGACGCTCACAAAGCCGGCCGCTCGAACTGGGAAGAAGCCCAGCGGCAGCGCCAGCAGTGGATGCAGCAGTTCGTCATCGCCTTCGACACGGACGAGAACGATGAATCCACCACGTTCAACGGCACGATTCCGCAGGCCCTGATGATGATGAACGGCCCGCTGGTGGAAAGCGCCATCAGTATCAATCAGGGCAGCTATCTCCGCAGCGTGCTGGAAGATCCGCGGACGAACGCGGTCCAGAAGGTCGAGAAGCTGTACCTGTCGAGCATCGGCCGCAAACCCACGCGGAACGAACTGGCCAAGGCCCAGCAGCTCATCAAGACGTATTCGAACCAGATCGAAGGCTACCAGGACCTGTTCTGGGCGCTGCTGAACTCGAACGAGTTCATCTTTGTGCATTGAGGAGTCAGAAAGCCGATCGCTGACTGCTGACTGCTGACCGCTTCCACGCCGACCGACACCCCACCACCGAAACACAGTCCAACCCCCCGGAGCCCCGCGATGATGAATCTCGCCTGTCCCTCGAACATGAACCGCCGGCACTTCATGCGGCATCTGGCGACCGCTGCGGCGACGGTGCCCACGCTCGAGTTCCTCACGCACATGCGGGCCCACGCCGCACAGGTGCAGAAGAACCGCAAGGCGTGCATCCTGATGTGGATGGGCGGCGGCCCCCCCACGATCGACCTCTGGGACCTCAAGCCGGAAAGCAAGAACGGCGGCGAGTTCCGCCCCATCGACACCGCCGCCCCCGGCGTGCAGATCAGCGAGCACCTGCCCCACACGGCCAAGGTGATGGACAACCTGTCCATCGTCCGCTCGATGAGCACCCGCGAAGCCGACCACGGCCGCGGACGCTACTTCATGCACACGGCCTACGTGCCGAACCCCACCGTCGTCCATCCGACGTTCGGCTCCGTCGTCAGCCACGAATTGGGCACGAAACGGACGGATCTGGAGATTCCGGCGTTCATCTCGATCGGCGGCGGCAGCGGCAGCCCCGGCTTTCTGGGCATGACGCACGCCCCGTTCGTCGTCGGTTCCGATGGCCGCATTCGCAACGCGGATGGGTCCGGCAGCCGCGACCGCCTCGGCAACCGGCTGGCCATGCTCGACGTGATCGAGACCAGCTTCATCAAGAGCGGCCGCGGCGAATCGCCCCAGGCCCATCGCGACGTGTATCAGAAGGCCGTCAACCTGATGACCTCGGAGCAGATGAAGGCCTTCCGCATCGCCGATGAATCGCCCGAGACGCAGGAAGCTTACGGCAACAACAACTTCGGCCGCGGACTGCTCATGGCGCGGCGGCTGGTCGAAACCGGCGTGCCGTTCATCGAGGTCGATCTCGGCGGCTGGGACCTGCACCAGAACGTGTTCGCAACCTTGCGCGACCAGCGGCTGCCGGTGCTCGACCAGGGCATTGCGGCGCTGACGCAGGACCTCAAGCAGCGCGGCCTGCTCGACGACACCGTGCTTGTCTGGATGGGCGAGTTCGGCCGCACGCCGCGGATCAACCAGAACGTCGGCCGCGACCACTGGGGCCGGT
>JAHWKJ010000517.1 GCA_019347905.1 Planctomycetota bacterium | reverse complement strand
CAGCCGGCCATTGGCGGCGACGGCGACGTCGAAGCCGTCGTTTTTGAGCAGCCTTTGAAACTGGAGGGCCTGAGTCTGGCTGTCCTCCACCACAAGCACGCGAGGCATGGCGCCGCTCCTCGATGTCGTGTCGTCTTCTGCCGACGCCGATGATTCTAACCAAAAGCGGCGACAGGATCGAACAAGCGGAGGGTCGAGAGTCGAGAGTCGAGGGCCAGAAGAACCCACGCGCGCTCATCCTCTGGCTTTCGACTCTCGACCCTCGTCTCTCGACTCATCCCGCCGTAAGATAACCTGCATGCCGGCCATCGAAGTGCGCGACCTGACGAAGATTTACCGCGTCTACCGCAAGGCCGAGGGCCTGTGGGCGTCGATGGCCGGACTGTTCCGCCGAGAGTACCGGGACGTGCGGGCGGTCGACGGCGTGAGCTTCTCGATCGACGAAAGCGAGATGGTCGCCTTCCTCGGCCCCAACGGCGCCGGCAAGACGACCACCCTGAAGCTGCTTTCGGGCCTGATCTTTCCCACCGCAGGCGAGGCCGCCGTACTGGGCTACGTCCCCTGGAAGCGTGAAAATGCTTATCGGCGCCGCTTCTCGCTGGTGATGGGCCAGAAGAATCAGCTCTGGTGGGACCTGCCGTCGCAGGAGTCGTTCCGGCTGCACAAGGAAATCTACCGCATCGGAGCCGATGCGTTCCGCCGCCGGCTCGATGAGCTGACCGACCTGCTGGAGGTGGGCCATCTGGTGGGCCAGCCGGTGCGCGAGCTGTCGCTGGGCGAGCGGATGCGGATGGAGCTGATCGCCGCGCTCCTGCACAGTCCCGAGGTGCTGCTCCTCGACGAGCCGACGATCGGCCTCGACGTGGTCTCGCAGCGCCGCGTGCAGGATTTCCTGCGATTCTACCAGGAGGAGCGGCGGATCACGGTCATCCTCACCAGCCATTACATGAAGGACGTGCAGGCCCTCTGCCGCCGCGCCATCATCATCGACGAGGGCGAGATCAAGCACGACGGCCCGCTCGCCGAGGTCGTCGATCGCTTCAGCCGCCATAAGATTATCGAGCTGCAATTCGCCTCCAGCGACATCCCCCGCGACCTGGGCCGCTACGGCGAAGTCGTTGAAACCCGTCCGCCGCGGGTGAAGCTGGAAGTCCCGCGGCAGCAGATCCCCGAGGTGCTCTCGGCCCTGTTGTCGAACTACACGATCGAAGACGTCTCCGTCCATGAGCGCCCGCTGGAGGAAGTCATCGCGGAAATGTTCACGACCCGCGACGAGAAACCGCGACAGAGCGCCGCGGCCGCCGCGGCGATCGCCGATGCGAAGTGACCCATGCGTACAATCCTGATTCAGCTCGATACCGATCCGTTGGCCAGCACCTTCGATCGCGTGGTGGCGGTCGATGCTGGTGTGGACGAACTCTTCAGCTACGGCGGCATGACGCCCGAAACGGTCGTGCCGCTCGTGCATGGGGCGATGTTCACGCGAGCTCCCGGCGAATTGAAGCACACCGCGATTTTTGTCGGCGGCAGCGACGTGGCTGCCGGCGAGGCACTCTTCGAGGCCGTGCAGCAGGCGTTCTTCGGACCGCTGCGGGTTTCGGTGCTGATGGATTCGAACGGGTCGAATACGACGGCGGCCGCTGCGGTGCTGCTCGCCGGCGGACACCTCGCACTCGCGGGGGCAGAAGCCCTGGTGCTGGGCGGGACCGGACCGGTGGGGCAGCGGGCGGCCGAACTGCTCGCGCGGCAGGGGGCGAATGTGCGCGTCGGCTCGCGTTTCGCCACGCGCGCGGCGGCGACCTGTGAAGCCATTCGCCGTGAGCTGCCGGAGGCGCGGTTACAGCCGGTGGCAACGGCGGGCGACGCCGGGCTCAACGCAGCGTGTCGTGGCGTGCAGCTCATCATCGCCGCCGGGGCCGCCGGGGCCGAATTGCTTTCGGCCGAGCGCCGCCGCGCGATCGCCACGCTGCAGGTGGCGATCGACCTGAATGCGGTTCCGCCCGCGGGTCTGGCCGGAATCGAGCCGACGGACAAGGCCCGCGAACGGGAAGGCGCGATCTGCTACGGCGCGATCGGCGTCGGCGGGACGAAGATGAAGATCCACCGGGCGGCGGTGCAGTCGCTGTTTGAGGCGAACGATCGCGTGCTGGAGACGGAAGCTGTGTATCGCATCGGTGAGGTGCTGCTCGGCCGCTGAAGGGGTCAGACCCCTTTGCGGATGGCAGATTTGCCATTCTTCTACATCGCTCGCCCGCAAAGGGGTCTGACCCCTTCAACGGCGCGCCACGAGCCGCCGTCCGTGTTCGCGCAGGGCCGCCAGCAGCGCGTCGAAGTGATCGGGTGTCGTCAGCGGGTTGATGATCGAGACCCGCAGCGCGCCCACGCCGCCGACCGCCGTGGGCACGATGTAGAACTCGCCCGATTCGATCACCGCCCGCCGTAAATCGAGCTGAAAGGCCCCGAGACGCTCCGGCGGCGCGTCGCGCAGCGCCTCGGGCACGTGCCGGAACACGACGATGTTGCACTGTGGCTCGTGCAGCGGCTCGAAGTCGGACGCGGAGCGCAGTTTCTCGTACAGCAGGCGGCCCAGGTCGAAGGTTTCGTCGACCATGTCGGCGAACAACTGGCGGCCGAACAGCGTCCACACGCCCCACAAGCCGAATGCCGCCGCACGCTTCGTGCATTCGACTGTTTTGAGGCCGCTGTCGAATTCCGCCAGCCCCGGGGCCGACGGATCGAACAGGTAGGGCGCGTCCTGCCGGAACGCCTCGAACCGCCGCTCGCGGTCGCGGTAGAAGACGAACGCGCACAGCGCCGGCACGAACAGCATCTTGTGTGCATCCCAGACGAGGCTGTCGGCCCGGTCGAGGCCGGCCACGAGATGCCGGTAGCGATCGCTGAGACACGCTGCGGCGCCATGCGCCGCATCGACGTGCATCCAGACGTCGTGCCGTCGGCAAACGTCGGCGATGTCCTCCAGCGGATCGAAGGCTCCGACGGGCGTCGCACAGGCACAGGCCACGACAGCGACGATGGGACGGTTTTCGGCCCGCAGCCGCGCGAGCGTTTCATCCAGCCGGTTGGGGTCGATCCGCCGCCGCTCATCGAGAGCCGCCCGGATGACGTTGCCCGTCCCCAGTCCGAGGATTCCGGCCGAGCGGGCGATGCAGTAGTGCGCTTCGGCGTGAGCGACGAGCACCGGCGAGCGTCTGGCGGAGGCGTTGGGCGGCAATTGATCGCCGCCGCGCACGCCCTGCTCCCACACGCCGGCGAGAGACACGTTCCGTGCGGTCAACAGCGCGGTGAGGTTGGCCAGCGAGCCGCCGTGCGTGACGAAGCCGGCGAAGCGACCGGGCTGCCAGCCGATCTGTTCGCCGAGCACCTCGACCATCGCCGTCTCCACCGCCGACGCCCACGGCCCCATCTCGTAGATCGCCATCACCTGGTTGGTGACGGAGCCGACGGCATCGAACAGTCCCGCCAGCGGCACCGACGCCGGCACCTGGTGCCCGATGTAACGCGGGTCGTGCAGGTTATGCCCGCGGTCGAGCATTGTGGCGACGACGCCGGCAAAGCGCTCCGCGAGCATCGCCGCTGAAGGCGCGGCATCGGAGGCGTGCTCTTCGAGTAGCCGCCGGGCCGCGGCGACGTTCTCGGGCGGCGGACGCCAGTTGAGCACGGCGGCCGACGACGATTCCACGCGACTGAGATGATCGGCCAGTTGCTCGACGACGTTTCGGCCGGCCGCACGGAACAATTCCGGGTCGAACGCCGCACGGATCCGCCGCCGGCGTTCGGCGGGATCGGCGCCTGGTACGGCGCACGCGGGCATGGCCGATGACTGAGTGACCGGATCGGACACGATACGGTTGCCCCTGATTGGATTGGCAGACACTCGGAAAGGGGTCAGACCCCTTTCCGGCTAACACGTATGCCCATCTTCTGGATCGCCCGTCCGCAAAGGGGTCTGACCCCGGTGCAACAGCCGCGATCCGCGATTGTACCGCAAGACAGTCGACTCCACCGCGACAAGGCCGCTGGTCCGGGAAGACGACCCGCTGAAGCGGGTCACTACGAACGTGCGCCCCGCACGGTTCAAATCCGGAGACTCTGCTGCCTATAATTGCCGCGCGAGGAGTTGCCTGTCTCATGGGGCGGAGATGCTGCCGATGGCGCTGTACGAAATCGAGACGAACGCACACATCATGATCGGCTGGGCCGACACGCAGGACGAGGCGCGGAAGCTGGCCCAGCAGCATTACCCGGCCGACGAAATCGTGCGGATCTCCAAACGACCCCGCGATATCTGGGTCATTTCCAAAGGCATGTTGGGCGTAAAAGGCATGGGCGAGCCTTCGGACGTGGCCCGCGAATGCCTCTCGCGGGCCCGCGGCGACAAGCTGCACGCGATCCGCCTGTACATGCTCGACACCGGGGCCGATCTGCACGAGGCCCAGCGGGCGATCGAGACCAACATGTCGCTGGGCTGGTAACCATCGCACAAGCGTCCCGCTTGTGCGGCTGTTTCAGCGGCGATTGTGGTCTACAAATCCCGAGCAAGCGGGACGCTT
>JAHWKJ010000516.1 GCA_019347905.1 Planctomycetota bacterium | reverse complement strand
CCGCCCCCACCGGCAGGCTCGCCACCGTCATCGCCCGGTCGAGCGTTTCGACCCGCGACGGACGCAGCGGGCGATCGTTCAGCCGCGCGCCGCGGCCACGCACGGCCGTAAACAATTCGTCGCGGGTGGGGTCGAGAATCACACCTACGATCAACTCGCCGTCATGCTCAAGCGCGATCGATACGGCATAGTACGGGAAGCCGTGCACGTAGTTGGAGGTGCCGTCCAGGGGATCGATGACCCAGCGGTAGGCGGTCGCCGCGTCGGTCCGGTCCAGTCCTTCTTCGCCGAGGAAATTGTGCTCGGGAAAATTGCCGCGGATGTGGCGGTGAATCGCCTCCTCCGAGGCCACGTCCGCCTCCGTCACGAGATTGGCCGGACTTTTCTCGCTGACGGTGAACCGCTCGCTCCAGTCCCGCAGCACATCCGCCGCGGCCCGTGCGGCTTCAACCGCCGTCTGGAGATACTCCGTTTCGCGCACGCGTGCCTCCTGCCGCGGGGGTGGGGGCGAAGACAATTCCGCGGCGGCGGATTATGAAAGATGCGGCGCGCGCGCGGCAAGACCGGTAGTCACAAGCTGGCAGCTTGTGACGGATCGCCGCAACAACGGCGGGTGGTGGCGGATTGCCGCAACAACGGCAAGCTGGCAGCTTGCGCTACTAGCAGGCGACCCGCGCTTCGGTCCGCGTGAACTCCGCCAGTCCCTCGAGCAGGTCGGGCAGATCCAGCCGCCCGTTGACCACGAGCTGGGCGCCGCACTGCAACCGCCGTTGCAGTTCCTGGAGTTCGAGCAGCCGGGCGATCTGGCTCTCAGTCAGATAATGCAGCTCGACGGCGATCTGCCCGAACAGCCGGCCGGACTGGCGATTCGCCTCGAAGTCGTCATCGACCCAGCCGCGCTTCTCCTGCACGTCCAGAATGCGGTCGATCTGCTCCAGCGAGAGCAAGTTCAACCGCAACGCGAGCATACCCAGCGTGTTGCCGGATTCGGCCCACTGGCCGCTGCGGGGAATATCCTGTTCGTCCAGATGCAGCCGCTCTTCGAGCCAGTCGGTGAACTCGTCCATGCGGTTCGCGTACATGCCGGCGCCTCGTGGGGTCGTGTTGACAACGATCAACATTAGCTCGCGAACCGCGGCCAACCGCAGCTTCTTCCAGCGCGGCATGATCCGGTGGACCGCTGAGTCCGATTGTATCGGTTCGTCCGGTCGGGCCGCTCCGAGATGAGCGCGATGTAGTCTCAAGCTGCCAGCTTGTGACGGAGCGCCGCAGGGTTCGGCAAGCTGGCAGCTTGCCGCCACTGGCGCCGCTTGTGTGGCGATTTCCCGCAGGGCTATACTCGAACCCGTCGAATCGACCGAACCCGTCCGGACCTGCGGAGCGCCCGATGCTCGTCCACATGGAGTTGTGCCGCATCATTATCAGCGAGATCAATGACCAGCAGGTGATCTATCTGCGGGAAGTGGACGGCGACCGCATGTTTCCGATCCTGATCGGCATTTTCGAGGCCACCAGCATCGACCGCCGCGTGCGGGGCGAAATCCCGCCGCGTCCGCTCACGCACGACCTTCTGAAGAACACCATCGATGAGCTGGGCGGAGAACTGCAGGACGTCGTCATCACGAACCTGATGGACCACACGTACTACGCGGTCTTGCGCGTGCGGCAGAACGGCGAGCTGGTCGAGGTGGACAGCCGGCCCAGCGATGCCATCGCCCTCTCGGTGCACTACGATCCGCCGGTGCCGATCTACGTGGACGATTCGGTGATCGAAGAGGCGTCGTGAAGGTCTCCTGCTTCACCAACAGCTACGGCCGGTTCGGAGCGCAGGCCGCACTGCGGCGGCTGGCGTCGGCGGGCATCGCGCACCTCGAACTGCCGATCCGCACGGCCGGCGCGCCCACCTTCTTTGGCGACGTGCCGCTGGTGACGACGGCCTCGACCGACGTCGAGTTCGACGCGACGCTCGAGTCCATCAAACGGGCGGAACTGTCGCTGTCGAGCTGCAACGTGACCAGCGGCAATCCGCTGGAGGCCGACGTGCTGGAGGCCACACTGCGGAAGCTCGCGATCGCGCGGCGGCTGGGCGTGAATCTCGTCGTGGGAGGGGCGGGCGAGGCGGCGTCAAATAGCGATCGCGCGCGGCTGTTCGATCATCTCCGCCGCATCGGCGATGCCGCCGGCGAATTCGGCATCGTCTACTGTTTCGAAACGCATCCGGGCCTGTGCCGCTCACCGGACGGCATGCTCGCTTGCGTGGAGCGCCTCGATCATCCGCAGCTTGCGCTCAATTTCGACACCGGCAACGTGCTGTACTACAACGCCGGCGCTGATGTGGCGGAAGCGCTCGCGCTCGTCCGTTCGCACGTGCGGCACGTGCATCTCAAGGACACGAATGGACGGCCCGGCGACTGGCATTTTCCGGCGCTGGGCCGCGGCGGCGCGGTGGACTTTCGCCGCGTGCGCGAGTTGCTCGACGAAGTGAGATTCCGCGGCCCCTACAGCCTGGAGATCGAAGGCATCGAGGGCGAGCCGCCGCTGTCGGAAGACGAGCACCACCAGCGAATCGTCGAGAGCGTCGGGCACCTCCAGCGGTGCGGGTATGCTGTTTAGCCGCGACTCGCCAGAGGAGCGCGGGTGCGAGTTGGCGACAGAGCGCTCCTCTGGCGAGTCGCGGCTAAACGGTTCCCTCAGCCAACGTTGAGTTTTTCGGCGACAAACTCATACAGCCGCGGCACAAACAGATACGCCAGGTAGCCCAGGCCGGCGATCACGGCCAGCCAGATCACGAGGCCGAACCACCCCAGGGCGCCTTCCGTCAGGCGGCGGAAGAATCGCCAGCGCTTGTGGCGGCGTACCTCTTTGTCGATCTGTTCGTACATGTCGGCCAGGCCGCGGGAGCGCTTTTCGGCCTTGGCCATCACCGCCCGGCCGTGCACCTGCTGCTCGAACTCGCGGTACTGGGCGAGCGGCAGGAATTCGCCTTTCGCGCTCTTGCTGGCGGTCGTCTTGAGATCCAGCGTGCCCGCCTTCAGGCCGCGGCGGACCTGATCGGTGGTCATCTTGCTGACCGTCAGCCGCCCCTGCGCGTTGGTGAATTTCACGAACCAGATCTGCTCGCGGACGACGACCGACTCCTGCGGCTTCGCAAGTTCGGCATCCTCAGCCGAAGAGCGCGGCATCGCCGGCAACGTCGGCGATGAGCCGGAGAGCCCGGCGCGGCTGGGGGACGAGCGCCGCACCGCCGCCTTGTCCGGAACATCAATAAAGCTGAGCGACCCGCTGGCGAGATTCAGGCTTTCGAGATCGGCGATCAGTTCTTCGCAGCTTGCATAGCGGTGCTGCGGATCGCGGGCGATCATCTTGTCGATCATCAGATCCAGCCGCTCGGGAACCTCGGGATTGAGGCGGCGGGCGGGCGTGAAGCGGCCCTGCTCCTTGGCGAGGATGAGTTCCAGCGTGCTGGCCGCCGTGTAGGGGTGCTGGCCGGTGAGGAAGTAGTACAGCATCGTGCCCAGGGCGTAGATGTCGGTCCGCCGGTCGACGTGCTTGGCGTTGCGCGCCTGTTCGGGGGCCATGTACAGGGGCGTTCCCATGCCGGTGCCGCTCTGCGTCATCGACACGTCTTCGTCCACGGCCTTCACCAGCCCGAAGTCGGAAACTTTCACCACACCTTTGCGCGTGACGAGGATGTTGTCGGGCTTGATGTCGCGATGAATCATGTTTTCGTCGTGGGCGTGGGACAGAGCTTCGGCCGTCACCAGCGCCACGTGCAAAGCGTCGCCCACGCTCAGCGTCTTCAGGCGGTCCATCCAGTCCTGCATGCTGCGGCCGTCGATGTACTCGATGGCGGCATAGTGGAGGCCGTGGGCCGAGTCGGCCGCGTAGACCTGCACGATGTTGGCGTGCGCGAGCCGCGCCATCGCGCGCGCCTCGCGCAAAAACCGCTGCACCAGGTCTGCGCGCTGGGACAGCTCTTTGGAGAGCGTCTTGATGGCGACCTTGCGATCGAGGCTGATCTGCGTCGCCAGATAGACGGTGCCCATCCCCCCCTGGCCCAGCTTCTTGAGGAGCTTGAAGTCCCCGAGCTGCGAGATTTTCCGGGCGGTCGTCGAAGGCGACCGTCCGTCCGCGGCCCTGGTCGCGTTGCCACTCGACTTTTCTGCAGGCCCGGCGGCCGGTGCGTCATTGGGCGCGGGCGCCATTTGCGTCGCCGCCATGTCGTCGTGGTCCGTCGCATCGCCTGGCTTGGCCGACGCATCCACCGCAGCCGCTTTCGACGACTCGTTCGCGACTCGTTCCGCCATGAGAGACCTCCCGGCGAAGTGCCTCGGCAACTGTGTGACGGGTGACGGCAGAGGATCGGTCCATTATGGACCTGCGGCAGACGCCACGCAACACGCTGCGATCGGCGGCGCGCTCGTGTGCACCCACGGTGGTTCTGCTAGATTGTCAGAACCGCGAGGTCGTGCTTCGCGATTCCGCGGGCCTCCAGCCTCAAAATCGAGTCGTCGCCGGAACGATCTCAGCGTCGCGGGGTTGAAATGGTATAGGCGGCGTCGTCGCGATCTGACCCGGGATT
>JAHWKJ010000049.1 GCA_019347905.1 Planctomycetota bacterium | reverse complement strand
ACGGCTCGCGGTTGGAGCCGTCCAGTCGTCGCTCCACCGGAGCAGGTCCGGTGGATGCGTATCAGTCATCGTTTGGCCTCGTGCTTTAGCTGCGCAGTCACGGCTCCACCGGCGCGGGGCCGGTGGTGGCCGCCGAACGACGCATTCTGCCACAAAGGCGGACGGTTTCCAGACCGTGGGGGCCGCGCCGCCGCCCCGCCCTTTTTTCTGAAGCCCGACCCGTTTACGGTGGAAAACTGTACCAGCCCTCGTGTAGCATCTGATGGCTGGTTGGGGGAATCGCCCATCCCGCGTGGGTGGTGCCCCGGGAAAGCCACCGGATTTCAGCGGACCGCACCGCACGGACGTGCCGTGCGAACTGGAAAGCTGAAGAAGATTTGCCGGTTGGCTGACTTGTTTGCGGCGGGTGGTTGCGGGCATGAACGCGGTTCATCGTCTCACCGTCTCACGCGGCCTGAGCCGACCTCGCTTCGGCGGATGCCGCGACGGCGTCCCATTCCAATCGCAGTCTGCGCCCGCCATTCTCGACTGCCCGGCTGAGCGCCGAATCTCCCGGTCTGTCGGCGCCGCGCCCCTTCTCGATTTCTTGTGACTGCGCCTGCGCGCCGCAGCCACGCCGCCGAGTTTGTTGAAACATCGCACACACAGTCACAGTCAATCTCTGCCCCTCTTCGCGCCGGTCGAGGCGCTGCGACGGCCCTACCGCGAAGCCGTCGCTTCGGGAGTTTGAAAATGCTGTTTTCGCGCTGGCTCGATTCGCTGCGTTATCGACTGAATCATCCCCGCCGCACGTGGCTCCGCCGCATCCGCCGCCGCCGCATCGACGTGGCCCCGGCCATCGAGCGGCTGGAAACCCGCTGCCTGCTGTCGGTGTTTACGGTGACGAATACCGCCGATGCCGGCGCCGGCTCTCTCCGCGAAGCCATCACCAACGCGAACAATTCCCTCCTCACCGTCAATGCCACGATCGTCTTCGAGATTCCCGCGACGGACCCGAATTATATCGACGTCGACTCGAGTCTCGTCGGCGGCGATCCGGACCCCGACGTGTTCGTGATCGAGCCGGCCATGGCCCTGCCGGCGATCTCGAAGGCCGGAACCACCATCGACGGCTTCACCCAGGCGACCTTCGGCGGCGACACAAACCCCTTCGGTCCCGAAATCGTGCTCGACGGCATTTCCGCCGGAACGGGCGCGCCCGGCCTGAAGCTCGCCTCGGCGAACAACGCCGTGTATGGCTTCAACATCCAGCGCTTCGGCAGCCATGGCGTGTTCATCTCCGGCACGGCGTCCAGTGGAAACACCGTGGCCGGCAACTACATCGGCACCGACGCCACCGGCACGCTCGATCGCGGAAACGCCGGCGACGGCGTGTCGATCTCCGAGGCCTCCAACAACACGATCGGCGGCACGGCGCCCGGCGCAGGCAACGTCATCTCCGGCAACAACATCGACGGCGTGCTGCTCAGCGGAGGTTCGGCGAACACGCTGATGGGTAACTTTATCGGCACCGACGCCACGGGGCTCGTCGACCTGGGCAATTCGCGGTACGGCGTCAACATCGAGGGCTCGTCGAACAACCTGATCGGCGGCACGGCGGCGGGGGACCGTAACGTCATCAGCGGCAACAACAGTGCCGGCGTTGTGCTGATCAACATCGGCGCCGTCCCCGTGGACAACAAGATCCAGGGCAACTACATCGGGCTCGGGGCGGATGGCGACACCGTCGTCGCCAACACCGGCAGCGGCATTTTCGTGCAATCGGCCCAGCGGACCACGATTGGAGGCACGGTCGCCGGCGCGGGCAACGTCATCTCGGGCAATCTCGATCGCGGCGTGTTTATCACGCTCTCGAACGCCACCGACAACGTCGTCCAGGGCAACTACATCGGCACCGACGCCGGCGGCACGCTGGACCGCGGCAACAGCGGCGACGGCGTGTTGATCTCAAATGCGGCCAGCAACACGATCGGCGGCACGGTAGCCGGCGCGGGCAACGTCATCACCGGCAACCGCATGCACGGCGTGCGGCTGCTGGGTACCGCTGCGACGGGCAATCTCGTGCAGGGAAATCTCGTCGGCACCAATGCCGGCGGCACGGGAGCCGTGCTGACCTCGAACGGTGCCTCGATTGGCAACTACGGGTCCGGCGTCTTCATCGACGGGGCTTCGACGAACACCATCGGCGGCACGGCCGCCGGTGCGCGCAACGTCATCTCGGCGAACACGAACGGCGTCGTCATCACCGGCGCCGGCAGCGGCAACCAGGTGCAGGGGAACTACATCGGCACCAACGCCGCCGGCACCGCCGACCTGGGGAATTCGTTCTACGGCGTGGGAATCAGCGCCTCGGGCAACGTGGTCGGCGGAACGACTACCGCTGCGCGGAACGTGATCTCGGGCAATAACCAGTACGGCGTCTATCTCAGCGGCGCGCAGAACCAGGTGCAGGGGAATTACATTGGCACCGACGCCGCCGGTAGCGCCGATCTGGGCAATACCCAGAACGGCGTGCACGTCATCGGGGCGAACAACGTCATCGGCGGCTCGGCATCCGGTGCCGGCAATGTTATCAGTGGCAACAACCAGAACGGCGTGCGCATCAATGGCACGGGAGCCACGGGCAACGCCGTCATGGGCAATTACATCGGTCTGAACGCCGCCGGCAACTCCGCCCTCGGCAACGGCACCACCGCCCTCGGCATGACCGACCACGGTGTGTGGATCACCAACGCCTCGCAGAACTTCATCGGCACCAATGGCGACGGTCTCTCGGACGCCGACGAGGGCAACGTCATCAGCGGCAACCGCTCCGATGGAGTCCGCATCGAAGGCAGCAGTGCTGCCGACAACACGATCGCCGGTAACCTGATCGGCCTGAACGCCGCCGGCACTGCGGCTCTCGGCAACCAGCAGCACGGCGTCCACGTGCGCGGGCTGTTCGGCGGCAGCAGCCCGGGCCAGACGATCATCGGCACCGACGGGGACGGCCTCGGCGACGCTGACGAAGGCAACGTCATCTCCGGCAACGCGCAGAACGGCGTGTACATCACGTTCTCTGACGGTCACATCGTGGCCGGTAACCTCGTCGGACTCGACGCCGGCGGGACCGTGGATCTGGGCAACGGCCAGGACGGCGTGTACGTCGTCTCGTCGAACAACGTCATCGGCGGAGATCTGGCCGTCGAGCGGAACGCGATCTCGGGCAACCAGCGGTTCGGCGTGAACCTCGACGCCGCGTTTTCGACGAACAACCAGGTGCTGGGCAACTACATCGGCACCGATGTCAACGGCACGCTCGACCGCGGCAACAGCGCCGGCGGCGTGATGGTCAACGGCGGCGTCTCGAACATCATCGGCCTGCCCGGCCAGGGTAACGTCATCAGCGGAAATGACGACCACGGCGTGATCGTCTCGGGCAGCGGCACGGGCAACGCGATCCGCGGCAATGCCGTCTTTTCCAACGCCGGACTGGGCATCGATCTGGCTGGCGACGGCGCGACCGCCAATGACGCCGGCGACGCCGACACCGGTGCCAACAACCTGCAAAACTTCCCGGTGCTGACCAGCGCCACGCCCGGCGCCTCGACCCGCGTCGTGGGCACGTTCAACGGTGCCGCCACTTCCAGCTTCACGCTCGACTTCTACGCCAACGACGCCGGCACGGGTGACGCCTCCGGCCACGGCGAAGGACAGCACTGGCTCGGCTCGACGACGGTGATCACCGACAGCGCCGGCAATGCCAGCTTCGACGTCACGCTCACCGCCGCGACCAGCTCACACCAGGTCCTCAGCGCCACGGCGACGGATTCCGGCGGCAATACGTCCGAATTCGCCGACAACCTCGTGTTGAACGAACCGCCCACGGTCACCCTGAGCGGCAACACGTCGACCTTGGAAGGGACCGCAACGACGTACACGGCCCTCGTCAGCGATCCGGACACCGGCGAAGAGTTCACGTTCAAGTGGTACGTCAACGGCGCACTTCAGGAGACATTCACGACCACGGCAGCGCAGGACACGTTCACGTTCACGCCGGCGGATAACGGAATCTACGACATCCGCGTGGACGTCACCGATAAGGTCGGCACCTCGGCCACCGCACTGCAAACCGTCACTGTTGCCAACGCGGCCCCGTCAAACATTACGCTCGCCCTCAGCGATGCCAGCATCAACGAAGGCAGCTCCACCACGCTCAGCGGTTCGTTCGTCGATCCGGGAGCGGACACCTTCACGGTCAGCATCAACTGGGGCGACGGCTCGGCCGCCACGACGCTCTCGGGCAGTCAGGTCACGAAGAACACCAGCACCGGCCGCTGGGAGTTCAGCGCCGCCCACACCTACACAGATGACAACGCCAGTGATCAATACACGATCAGCGTGACGGTGACGGACGACGACGGCGGCAGCTCGGGGAGTCTTCCCAGCGGAATCGTTAGCTGGTGGAAGGCCGAGGGAGATGCCAACGACAGCGTCGACGGCAACAACGGCACGTTGGTCGGAGATGCGGCCTTCGCCACGGGGAAGGTGGGCCAGGCATTCAGCTTTGACGGTGCGGGTGACGCTGTGCGAGTGGCGGCGGCCGGCAGCCTCGATTCAGCGGGCGATACGGGGCTGACTCTGGAGGCTTGGGTTCAGCCAGCAACCATCGCCGTGGGTCGGCACCCGTTGATCGAGTGGTTCGACGGCGTGCATTTGTGGCATTCCGTGCACACGCCCGGGCAGCTCTTCGCCAATGTCGTCGACACCACCGGCGGCCATCATTTTCTCCTGGCGGATGCCGTGCTCACGGACGGTGCGTTCCAGCACGTGGCGCTGACCTACGACCAGAGCAGCGGCCTCGGTGCTCTGTACGTCAACGGCACGCAAGTCCTTCAGGCGAACTTGGGCAGCTTCACTCCCAAAACGGATACGGCGCTGTCGCTTGGCGAGCGTGCGGCCGGCTCGTTCGGGGAAGTTGCTCAATACTCCGCAGGCCTGATGGATGAAGTCAGCATCTACCACCGAGCACTGACCGCCGCAGAACTTCAGTTGATCGTCAACGCTGGCAGCGCGGGCAAGACGGCGACGACCACCGTCACCGTCAGCAACGTCGCTCCTTCGAACGTCACGCTCGCCTTGAGCGACGCCAGCATCAACGAGGGCCAGAGCACCACGCTCAGCGGTTCGTTCGTCGATCCGGGGACGGATACCTTCACGGTCAGCATCAACTGGGGCGACGGCTCGGCCGCCACCACGCTCTCGGGCAATCAGATCACGAAGAACGTCGACTCCGGCCGCTGGGAGTTCAGCGCTCCACACACCTACGCCGACGATGGCACGTACACAGTTAGCGTCGGCGTCACGGATGACGACGGCGGGACGGCCACAGCGACGCCCGGCTGGGCTGATCGAGCCGCAATGCCCACGCCGCGGATGGCGTTTGCGCTCGGAGTGGTGGACGGCGTTGTGTATGCCACCGGAGGCAGCAATCAGTCGGGCTTGGCCATTGACGCCGTTGAGGCGTATGACCCTGCCATCGATACCTGGACGGCCAGAGCCTCGATGCCCACCGCCCGGTGGGGGCACGGCGTCGGCGTGATCGACGGTATCCTGTACGCGGCCGGCGGAATCAGTCCGGCCGGCACGGTCCTCGGCACGCTCGAAGCGTACGATCCGGCGACAGATTCATGGACGACCCTGG
Organism: Planctomycetota bacterium; assembly: GCA_019347905.1. GTDB lineage: Bacteria > Planctomycetota > Planctomycetia > Planctomycetales > Planctomycetaceae > JAHWKJ01. The sequence continues at coordinate 11,699 of JAHWKJ010000049.1, read as the reverse complement.
CATCCATGCCCACGGCCCGGTTCCATCTGGACGTCGCCGTGATGGACGGCATTCTCTACGCCGTCGGCGGTGCCGAGGGACCGGGCGGTTTTTCGGCCGCGGTCGAGGCTTATGATCCGACGACCAACACCTGGACCAGCAAAGCGCCGGTGACCATACCTCGCCGCTTCCTGGGGCTCGAGTCCGTCGACGGCGTTCTGTATGCCGTCAGTGGGGAGACGCCGACGCCTGCCGGGTTTGGGACGGTAGAAGCGTACGACCCGGCAACCGACGCCTGGACGGCCCGGGCTCCGATGCTGACGCCGCGAGCCGCGCATGCCGTCGGCGTCGTGAACGGGGTGCTGTACGCGGTGGGCGGAAACAGCGCGACGACCCCGGCCGTGACGACCCTCGAGTCCTATCATCCCGCCACGGACACCTGGCACTCCGAAGCTCCAATGCCGACCGGACGCGACCTGCTCGCGGTCGATGTCGCGGGCGGCGTTCTGTATGCAGTCGGCGGGCGGAGCAGCAATTTCCTCATCAGCGGGCCGGCCGTGGAAGCGTTTACGCCGCCATTGCAGGTCACAGTCGAGAACGTCGCGCCGGAAATCGTCGGGCTGGCTCTGAGCTCGACGACGATTCTCGAGAACGACAGCGTCACGCTCACCGGTTCGTTCACCGACCCCGGCACGGCGGACACGCACACCGTCAGCATCAACTGGGGCGATGGCCAGACGACATCGCTCGCGACCAGTTCGCTTCCGGCCGGCGCGATGCTGACGCGCGACGCGATCGATCCCGCGCTGTGGCACTTCTCAGCACCGCACACGTACCTCGATGACGACGCCGACGATCAGTACACGATCAGCGTCAGGGTCACCGACGATGACGGTGGGGTGTCGTCGAATCTGCCTATGGGGCTCATCAGTTGGTGGAAGGCAGACGGCAATGCCCAGGACAGCGTGGACGGCAACCATGGCGCACTACAAGACGGCGCGACCTTCGCCGCTGGCAGGGTGGGCCAAGCGTTCAGCTTGGAGGCCACGGCGGACTATGTGCTGGTACCGGATGCCGACAATTTGAGCTTCGGCAATGGAACGACGGACAGTCCGTTTTCGATCGAGACCTGGGTCTATGCGGACACGTTGACACATGCGGTCGGGCGGTGGTTGGTCAATAAGAGAGACGGTTCGAGCGGCGACGAATGGCAACTGCTTGTCCTTAGCGATGGAGCGGTGAATCTCTCCCTGCTTGACGAGGGTCCCGCGGATTACCTGCGTTATGCGACGACCGGCGGATATGTGACGACCGGCACCTGGCATCACGTTGCCGCGACCTACGATGGTTCCGGCTCCACGGCTGGGATCAACATGTATGTCGATGGCGTGCTGGCCACCGCCAACATGTCGCTCACAGGAGAGTTCGGAAACTACGTGGCGATGCAGAATGGCACTGCACCCGTGAAGATCGGCCAGGCGGGCTGGGACACCGCTCATGATTGGGATGGCCAGATCGACGAGCTGGCAATCTACAGCCGGGTTTTGACCGCCGCCGAGGTGGAGGCAATCTACACTGTCGGCAGCGCGGGCAAAGGAAGTGCCACCACCACCGTCACCGTCGCCAACGTCGCCCCTGTGGTCGCGGCCGGGGCGGATTCGACGGCGTCGGCGGAGGGAGTGTTCACCGGCAGCGGGTCGTTTATCGATCCGGGGACGGACGTCTGGACCGCCACCGTCGATTACGGCGACGGCAGCGGGACGCAGCCGCTCGTGCTCAATGCCGACAAGACGTTCAATCTCAGCCACGCCTACGGCGCGATCGGCACGTACACTACGACGGTGACGGTCAGCGACGACGACGGCGGCACCGACGACGATCAGGCGCTCGTGACGGTCGAGGGCACCACCTTTACCGTCGACACCACCGCCGACGTGGTCGACAACACCGACGGCCTGACGAGCCTGCGCGAGGCGGTTGCCGCGGCCAATCTCGATCCCGGGCCGGACGCGATCGTCTTCGCCACGGGCCTCACCGGAACCGTCGCGCTCACCAGCGGAGAGCTGGCGATCACCGATCACCTGGCAATCTACGGACCCGGGGCCGACGTGCTGACCGTCAGCGGCGGCGGCGTGAGCCGGATCTTCAACATCGCGGCTGGGGTGACGGTGTCCATCGACGCCCTGACGCTCACCGCCGGCCAGACGACAGGGAACGGCGGCGCGATCGTCAACGCCGGCACGCTCTCGATCGCCGAGAGCACGATTTCCGGCAGCAACTCACCGGCGGGCGGCGGCGGGATTTACAACACGGGGACGCTGACTGTCACCTCCAGCACGTTCTTCGGCAACTCCGCGACGGGTGCTACCGGCGACGGTGGAGCGATCTACAACACCGGCGATGCGACAATCATCAACAGCACGTTCTCCGGCAACTCGGCGATCGACAGCGGCGCCGCCATCCGCAACCATGGCGGCACGCTGACGCTGACGCACAGCACGATCACCGACAACGCCGGCTCCTTCGGGGCGCTCTACAACAGCCTCGGCACGGTGACTATCGGCGGCACGATCGTCGCGGGCAATGTCGGCTCGAATTCCTCGGTCGACGTCAACGGCAGCTTTACATCGCAAGGCTACAACCTGATCGGCGTCACGACCGGTGCGGCAGGTTTTGGAGCGTCTGGTGACGTGCTGAACCCCGCCGGCGGCGCGAAGCTCGGTCCACTGCAGGACAACGGCGGCACGACGTTTACGCACGCCCTGCTCCCCGGCAGCCCGGCGATCGACGCCGCGAGCGCGTCGCTGGCCCCCGGCTTCGACCAGCGCGGGCTTTCGCGGCCCCAGGATGGCGATGGGAACGGCACATCGATCCCCGACATCGGCGCTTTCGAGTTGCGTTCGTTCGTCGTCACCACCACCAGCGATTCGGGCGCCGGCTCGCTGCGGCAGGCCCTGCTGGACGCCAACGCCCATGCCGGCTTCGACGCCGTCGTATTCAACATCCCCGGCACCGGCGTGCAGACGATTTCGCCCGCCTCGGCGCTGCCAACGGTTACCGATCCGGTGGTGATCGACGGCGCGACTCAGCCGGGCTATGCCACGACGCCCCTTGTGGAGATTGATGGTTCGCTCGCGGGTACCACGACCAATGGTCTGGTCGTCTCCGCCCCGGGCAGCGTCATCGGCGGGCTGGCGATCAATGGCTTCGGCAACACCGGTGTCGTCCTGTCCGGAGGGAACACGCTCGTCGCAGACAGTTACATCGGCACGGACGCGGGCGGAACCATCGACCGCGGCAACGGAGGCAATGGCATCCAGATTTCGTCGGCAGGGAACACGGTTCGAAACAACCTGATCTCGGGCAACGACAGCAATGGCGTCTGGCTCACCGGATCGGCCGCCAACGACAACGTCATCGAAGGAAACCGGATTGGCGTGAATGCGGCGGGCACGGCGGCATTGGGCAATACCTTCTCGGGCGTGCACCTCTCGGCGGGAACCGGCAACCGCATCGGTGGCGCGACGGCTGCCGCACGGAACATCATCTCGGCCAACCTCCGCGGCATTGTCCTGCATACGGCCGCAACGCACGACAATGTGCTGCAGGGGAATTACATCGGCACCGACGGAAGCGGCACATCGGCGGTGGGAAACACGCAGTTCGGAGTCTGGGTCCTTGGCGGCGCCCATTCAAACCTGATCGGCACCGACGGCGACGGTGTGAATGATGCCGCGGAACCCAATCTGATCTCCGCCAACCTGGACGATGGACTGCGCCTGGAGGGCGCCGGAACGAACTTCAACGTTGTCACCGGCAACTACATCGGCACCGACGCGGCGGGGACGGCCGCTCTGGGCAATGCTTCGGGCGTCTTTATCCAGGGTGCGTCGAACAACACCATCGGCGGCACGACGGCCGGGGCCGGCAACGTCATCAGCGGCAATCGCCTGGCCGGGGTGACGGTGTTCGGAGTCGGTACGGACAATAACATCATCCAGGGCAACTTCATCGGCACCGACGCCGCCGGCATCGCGCCGCTGGGCAACGCCTCGGTCGGCATTCACATCGATGGGGGGGCGGCCGGCACGATCATCGGCGGCGATGACGCTGCCGACGGGGCGGCCGACGGCGTCGTGCGCGCCCGCAACGTCATCAGTGGCACCCTGGGGACGGCCCAGCCGTTTCCGCTCAATGGGGGTCCCGGCAGCGGCATTTACACGAATCAAGCCGGCGCCGGCACGGTGATCCGGGGCAACTACGTGGGCACCAACGCCGCCGGCACCGCCGCCCTGGCCAACGCCCGCGACGGCATCACCCTCACCTTCTCGTCGAGCGGCGTGCAGGTTGGCGGCAGCACCGCCGGGGCCGGCAACCTGCTCTCCGGCAACGTCCAATACGGCATCGCCGTCAGTGTGAGTAACGCCGCGGTCATTCAGGGGAACTACGTCGGCACCGACGCGGCTGGCGCCGCGAAACTCGCCAATGGGCATGGGGTCTTGCTGAGCGCCTCGGCGGGCGTCGCCGTCGGCGGCGCCTCCGCCGGGGAGGGAAACGTCATCAGCGGCAATGCCAGCGTCGGTCTGCACCTGGTGAACGCCGACGGCAACTCGATCCAGGGCAACCGCATCGGCACCAACGCCGCCGGTACTGCGGCGCTGGCCAACCGGCCCGGGATCCGGCTGGACGGCTCGGCCGGCAACGTCATCGGCACGAACGGCGACGGGGTCGACGACGCGGCCGAAGGCAATCTGATCAGCGGTAACATCCAACAGGGCGTGTACATCGTGGGGAGCGGCGCCAGCGGCAATGTCGTCGCCGGTAACTACATCGGCACGAATGCCGCGGGCACCGCCGCTCTGGGCAACTCTCATGGCGTTTTTCTCCAGGATGCGCCCGGCAACATCATCGGCGGTAGCGCTCCCGGGGCCGGCAACCTGCTGTCTGGCAACCGGCTGCATGGTGTGGAAATCGCGGGCACGAGTGCCGCGGGCAACGTGGTGCAGGGCAACTTCATCGGGACGGACGCCGGCGGAAACGCCGCGCTGGCCAACAGCGGGCGCGGAATCCTGGTGAACGGCGCGCAAGGCACCATTATCGGCACCAATGGCGACGGCGTGAATGACGCCGCCGAAGGCAACGTCATCTCGGGCAATGCGGGATCGGGAGTCGAGATCAACGGCCTCAAGCCCGACGTCGCCAGCCTGGCCGTCGTCGACCAGCTTGTGGACGGCACGCTCGCCGCCACGACGGCGACGGCGACGATTCCCGAGGCCGATCTCAACGATCCCATCTCCGGCGTCGGTGGCAACTGGAGCTTCAACCACGCCGTCCCCGGCGGGGGCGGCGACCATTATGCCGTCGTCGCCACGGGAACGTTCCAGGTCGCCGCGGCCGGGGCGTACTCGTTCGCCATCAGCGGCGACGACGGCGGGCGGCTGCGGATCGACGGGGTCGACGTGATTGTCGACGACACGCTGCACGCCTTCGCCGACCGTTTCGGCGAAGCAACGCTCACCACCGGCTCGCACACGTTCGAGTGGGTGGGCTTCGAGCGCGGCGGCGGGGCGGCCTGGGAACTGGCGGTCGCCGCCGGCTCCGGCAAGACCGGCCCTGTCTCGACGACGAATGGCTGGCACGTGGTGGGCGATCCCGCCGCCGCGGTCACGCTCAACGGATCCATCGCCGTCACGGCCTATTACGCCGAGGCGACTTCCGGTGGGAACACGGTGATCGCAGGCAACTTCATCGGCACAAACGCGGCCGGCACCAGTGCGCTGGGCAACGGCGGCAGCGGCGTGCTGATCCAGAACGGCGCGCAGAACAACCGCATCGGCACCAACGGTGACGGCGTCAGCGATGATCTGGAACGCAACGTCATCGCCGCCAGCACGTTCCACGGCGTCGAAATCCGCCACAACGGGACGGACTTCAACGTCGTCGCCGGCAATTACCTGGGGACGAACGCGACCGGGACAGCCCCCCTGGGCAACGGCTTCGACGGCGTCGCGATCTGGCAGGCCGCCGCCCACAACCGCATCGGGACCGACGGCTCAAACGACGCCTTCAACGCGAGCGAGCGGAACGTCATCTCGGGCAACGGCCGCTTCGGCGTGTACATCCTGCAGGCCGGGTCCGATCACAATGTCGTCGCGGGCAACTACATTGGCACGAACGTCGCGGGGACGATCGACCTGGGCAACCGTTTCGAGGGCGTGCGCATCGAATCCGGCGCCTCGCAAAACCGCGTCGGGACCAATGGGGACGGCGTCGCCGACGAGACCGAGCGCAACGTCATCTCTGGCAACAGCAGTCACGGCGTGCTCATCACTGGCGTCGGCACGCAGGAGAACATCGTCGCCGGCAACTACATCGGCGTGAACGCCCTGGGCACCTCGTCTACGCCGGCCCCGATGCTGGATGTCAGCTCCGTCGCCTTGACGACGTCCGGTCCGGTGCTGTTGGAAAGCGGCGGTGTGGTCGTGGCCGAGGCGGAGGATCACTTCACCGATCGCACGACCGTGAACGGTCGCCAATGGCGAGTGGTCCCCGGTGAAGATCCGGGCGACGTGGCGCACGCGAATGCCCGGGGCGGGGCGTACCTGCAGGTGCTGCCAGACTCCGGCGGCGGTTCCAGCACCTCACCGCCGTTCGGGACCGTTCCGGCCGTGCAGTATACCGTGCGGATCGCCACGCCCGGACAGTACCAGCTCTTCGTACGCTGGGATGGGCACGACGGTGGCAGCGATTCGATGTACGGCAGCATCGTCGAACTGCGGGACGGCACCGGCGGCCAAGCCGACTGGTACCGCTTCTCGCACGGCGGCGACGCGAACTTCGACACCATCCCCTGGGACGGTGTCGGAGAGTTCGAAGGCGTTTCGGTCGGCGGCAACAACGTACCGGCCGCGTGGAACATCACCGAGCCAGGCGATTACACGCTCGAGTTCCTGCCCCGCGAAGACGGCGTGTCGCTCGACGCGTTCGTGCTCTCGGCGGTCAGCTTCGGCAACGGTCTGGAAGGCGTGTTGATCGCCAACGGCGCCGCCGCGAACCGCATCGGCACCGACGGCGACGGGATCGGCGACCTCGCCGAGCGGAACGTGATTTCCGGCAACACGGGCTCCGGGATCACGCTGCGGGTCACCCACTCGAACACGATCGCCGGCAACTTCATCGGGACCGACGCGGCGGGGACGGCGGCCGTGGGCAACGCCTCGCCCACGACCGGGCTCGCGGGCATCGCGGTTTTCCAAGGCTCGCACTCGAACATCATCGGCACGAACGGCGATGGAGTCGGTGACGCCGTCGAAGGAAACCTGATTTCTGGAAACGGCCGTTGGGCCAATATCTTCGTGCAGGATGTCGGTACCGAGCACAACGTCATCGCCGGCAACCTGATCGGTACGGACGTCACCGGCACGCAGTCGCTGGGCGTCAGCGGGCACGGCATCGAGATCAAGTGGGGGGCCAGCCACAACCTGGTCGGCACGAACGGCGACGGCGTCTCGGACGAGCTGGAGCGGAACGTCATTTCCGGCAACGCCGGCCAGGGCATCTTCCTGTGGTCGCGCGTGAATCCCAGCGGCGTTCCGGAAGTCGCTCAGCACAACGTGATCGCGGGCAATTACATCGGCACCGACATCACCGGCACGGCCGATCTGGGCAACGCGGTCCGCGGCGTGCTGATCTCTGCCGGCGCAACGTTCACCCGGATCGGTACAGACGGCGACGGTGTGGCCGATGCGGCGGAGCGGAACGTGATCTCGGGGAACAATTTCCGCGCCATTGAGATCACCGGCCTCGGCAGCGACGAGAATCTCGTGGCCGGGAATTACATCGGCACCGATGCGTCGGGCACCCAGCCGCTGGGCAACAACCAGCAGGGCGTGGTGCTCTCGGGAGGGGCGCAGCGGAACGTGATCGGAACCAATGGCGACGGCCTGGGCGACGCCGCCGAGGGCAACGTCATCTCGGCCAACCAGTTTGTCGGCGTGTTCATCTCGGGCGCCTTGACCGACGAGAATGTTGTGGCGGGGAACTTCATCGGCACCGATGTCACCGGCACCGTCGATCTCGGGAACGGCGGCGCCGGCGGCGTGCGGGTCCTCTCCGGCGCGCAGCGGAACCGCATTGGCACCGATTTCGACGGCGTCTCCGATCTCCTGGAGCGGAACGTCATCTCCGGCGACAGCCGCGGCGTGCAGTTCGATGGTGCCGGCACCACGCACAACGTGCTGGCCGGCAACTACATCGGCACGACGGCGGACGGCACCGCCGCCCTGGGCAACGGCCCCAATCAGGGCGTGCTCATCAATGCCGGCGCCGAATCCAACACGCTCGACCGGAATGTCATCTCCGGCAACTTCAGCCATGGGGTGCAGATCGACGGCTCGACCACCCGCGAAAACCGCGTCACCGGAAACCAGATCGGCACAAACGCCGCCGGCACCGCCGCCCTGGGCAATCTCGGCCACGGCGTCTCGCTGTCCGGCGGCACGCAGGCGAACATCATCGGCACCGACGGCGACGGCCTGAACGATGCGGCCGAGGGCAACGTCATCTCCGGCAACCTGGGCGACGGCGTGCGGATCGCGGGTGCCGGAACGAGCTTTAACATTGTTGCCGGCAACTTCATCGGCACTGACGTGAGCGGCGCGGCCGCGATCGCCAACAGTCTCAACGGGGTTTTCGTCAACGCCGGTGCAGCGGGGAATACCATCGGCGGAAGCACCGCAAGCCAGCGAAACGTCATCAGCGGCAATACGCAGTCCGGCGTGTTGTTTGAGAATGCCGGAGACGGCAACACCGTTGAAGGCAATTTTGTTGGCGTGGCGGCGACCGGCGCCGCGGGACTGGGCAATAGCATGGTCGGCGTGCGCGTGCAGGACACCAGTCACACGCTGATCCGCGGGAATGTCATCTCAGCCAATGCCCACGGTGTGGCCATCGCCCGCACCATCGGTCCCGCCGCCAACTACAACCGCGTCGAGGGGAACATCATCGGCCTTGATGCGACCGCCACCGCCGACCTGGGAAACAGCGTCTTCGGCCTCTTTATCGACGGCGGCTCCGGCGACACGAAGTTCAACGTCGTCGGGGGCTCCACGGCGGACACGCGGAACATCATCAGCGGCAACAACAGTGCCGGCGTGCTCATCACCGGCGCCGGCGCAACGGACAACGTGGTCGCCGGCAACCACATTGGCACCAACGGGGCCGGGACGGCGGCGCTGGGGAACAGCTCGGACGGCCTGCGCATTGAAAGCGGCGCGAAGAACAACCGCGTCGGTACCAATGCCGACGGCATTGCCGACGCGGCCGAGCGGAACGTCATCAGCGGCAACGCGGGTAATGGCGTGCACCTGCTGTGGGCCGGGACGGACTTCAACACCATCGCGGGCAACTACATCGGCACCGACCTCACGGGGACGGTCGATTTGGGGAATGCCGGCAACGGCGTGCTCCTGCAGAGCGGGCCGGCGAACAACACCATCGGCGGTTCGACCGCGGCGGCGCGGAATGTCATCAGCGGCAACGACCAGAGCGGCGTCTACCTCCTGGCGTTCGACCCCGTGGTGACCGTGGACAATGCGGTCATCGGCAACTACATCGGAACCACGGTCTCGGGCCTGGCAGCGCTGGGGAATGCCGGCAGTGGCGTGACGATCGCCACCAACGGGCACAACCGCGTGGGCGGCGCGACCGCCGGTGAGCGGAACGTCATTTCCGGGAACCTGGCGCACGGCATTTTCGTCAGCGGTGGTGACGGCGCCACCATCCAGGGGAATTACATCGGATTGAGCGCCGCCGGAACGGCCGCCATCGGCAACCGCGAAATAGGCGTGTTCCTCAACGGCGGGTCGGGGCACCTCATCGGCGGGGGCGCGGCCGGGGCCGGCAATGTCATCTCCGGCAACACGAGCCGCGGGCTGTTTCTGCAGGCCACGCACAATGTCCGCGTCCAAGGCAACCGGATCGGCACCAATGCCGCCGGCACTGCGCCGCTGCCCAACGCCTGGGGCGTCGAGATCGGTTCGGGCAGCCTGACCGCGACTGGCAACATCATCGGCACCGACGGCGACGGGGTGAAGGATGCCAGCGAAGGCAATCTGATCAGCGGTAACACGCAGCAGGGCGTGTACATCGTGGGCAGCGGCGCCAGCGGCAATGTGGTCGCGGGCAACCGCATCGGCACCGACATCAACGGGACCGTCGCCATCGGCAACGCCCCCGGCGTGTTGATCGCAGGCGGAGCGCACGACAATCGCATCGGCACGAACGCCGACGGCATGAGCGACATCGCCGAACGGAACGTGATCTCCGGCAACCGCTCCAGCGGCGTCGTACTGCTGGGCGACGGGACGTCCGCCAACACGGTGGCGGGGAACTTCATCGGCACCGATTTCACCGGCAACGGGCCCCTGGCCAACCTGCTCTACGGCATCGACATCATCGAGGCCTCCGGCAACACAATCGGCGGCGCAGTGGCGGCCGCAGGCAATACCATCGCGTTCAACGCCATCGGCGTGCGGGTGACCGGTGCGGCAGCCACGGGCAACGCGATTCGCCGGAACTCGATGCACTCGAACGGCGGCCTGGGCATCGACCTCGGCAGCGACGGCGTCACCATCAACGACGCCGGCGATCCTGCCGCCGACCCGCCCGTGGCTCCCGATGCCGACGCCGGACCCAATGGTTTGCAGAATTTCCCGGAGCTCGCGATCGTGTTCGGCGGCGCGAACACGCGCGTCAGCGGCACGCTGACCAGCACGCCGGACACCACGTTCGAGCTCGAGTTCTTCGGCGATAGCGCTGCCGACCCGACCGGCTTCGGTGAGGGACGCCGCTACCTCGGGTCCACGACCGTCGCGACGAATGCTGCCGGCGTGGCGGCCTTCGACAACATCTCGGGCACGGCCTTCACGCTGGGCGCCACGTTCCACGGCGAAGTGGTGACGGCCACGGCGACCGATGCTTCCGGCAATACCTCGGAGTTCTCCGCCGCCATCGGCGCCATCTTCGACGCGCCGCCGGCGGTCGACAGCGACAGCCTGATCGTTACCGTACTGGATGAGGAGACGCCGGACACCGCGACGTTCGGCACGGCCACCACCACCGTTCCCGAGAACCAGCCGTTCCGCCTCGACGGGCAGCTCGAGAATCCCGATCCCGACGACGCGCACACTGTCACGCTCGACTGGGGCGACGGCAGCGATCCGGACGGCGACGGCGCGATCGGCGAGACGTTCGCCCTGTCGGCCGGCGAACTGGGATTTTCCGTCGGGCACGTCTACGCCGCGAAGGGCCACTACACCGTCACCGTCTTCGTCACCGACGACGACGGGGCCTCCGGCCAGGCGACGATTGATGTCACCGCCGGACTGGTGCTCATCGACGAGTTGACGCTCGATGCCGCGACCATCGACGAAGGCCAAGCGGTCACGGTCAGCGGCCGGTTCAGCAGCCCGGCGCTGGGCGCGCCGGGCGAGCTGTTTGCCGGCAGCACGGCCCTCTGGAGCGACGGCACCGAGACGCCGCTGACGATCGACGCCGTGCTGGGCACGTTCTCGACCAGCCGCACGTTCACCGACGATGAGCCGACCGGCGATGCGGCTGCAGGCCATCCCGCGGGACGGTTCACGGTCGAAGTGACAATCGTCGACACCGTCGTCGACGACAAGGGCAACCTGGTTGGTACGGACGGAGCCGGCGCTCGA
>JAHWKJ010000048.1 GCA_019347905.1 Planctomycetota bacterium | reverse complement strand
CCCAAGTTGACAGCGTCCCCGGGCTATCCGCGCTGCGGCAGGAGCGCGCGGCGAGTTTTCCGCGAAGGCGACGGACGCTGCGCACGCTGTGCGCGCCGAGATCGAGGGCGATCGTCATCGGTCTTCAGGCTCCGTGTCCGTGGACGTTCCGCAAGGCCCGTTCGAGAGCGTCACCACCTGTTCCGTGGCGTGGCGCCGCGTCGTCGGCTGCGTGCATGGCGGGCGGCGGCGAATCTTTCGCCGTGGCCGAGGCTGCCGAGTGAACCGTCACCCTGCGACCGGCCGTCCGCGACGCACCGAGCGGGAAGTGCGGCTGGGGCGGGCCGTCCGCCGCATCGAGTCGAATTGTCTTCGCCCGCGACTTGCGGCCGAACAGCTCCATGGCCGCTTTCAGCGAGACCGCCTCTTCCACGAGCGGCAGTTCGTCGTTGATCAGCGCCTCGAGGCGACGATCGCGGCGGCTCTCGCCCGCGGACACTGGCACCCGGATTGTCGCAGTCAGCGAGCCGGAAGCGTCAGCGCCCGGAGTCGCCGCCGACTGGTGACGCACGCGCAGCCAAAGCATGCACAGAATCGCCAGCGCCGCCCCGCAAATCGCGAGCGCCGCCAGCATTCCCGCCGTGCCGCCCGCATCGGCATCGCCCGGAGGCTCGACCAGCTCCCGCGCGGCAATCGGCTCGGCATCGACGTCAAACTCAGCATCCGGCGGAAGGTCAGGGAAACCCGCGAGTGGCTCACCGGCCTCCGCGGCCGGCCCCAGGCCATCGAGCACAAAGGCCGGCGGTACGAGGTCGTCGGCGGGATGAACGGGTGCCGGCGGCGGATAGAACGGATCGCCCGCGGCACCCGACTCGCCCAGAAGCTGCACGCCGCCCGGTTCGTCGTCACCGGCGACCTGGCGAATGCCGTGCGGTGCGTCCATCGCGGAGCGGAGGCTGCGACTGTGATGGCGCGAAAACCGCTCCAGCGGCAGCGGCTTTGCGCCATGCGCGGCTGCCGGAAAGTCCTGCTGAATATCCGCCAACAGCGCCGGTGGGACGCGCGACGCGTCGACATACGCCGGGTCGAACACCAGCACCACCGCTCCGGAAAGTAATTCCACGCCAGTATGCCTTGCGGCAGGACTGCGAAACAGCCGCACACCCAGGGCCGCAGTGCTCGGCTGACCTAATGCCTGAACGACCTCCAGCAGCCCAGCCGTACGGCCCGGCACGTTGACGACGACCGGATGAGCGCCCAAACCCACGCAGGCGATTTCAATGTTCGAGGTGCCGCGCGGCTGATCCGGCCGGCAGTCTGCCACGACCACGTCGCCGTCTGTGAGCGAAAACTTCAGATCGGGCGACAGCCAGGCCGTCAGTCCCGCTTCGCCGCCGCGCACGATTCGCAGACTGCCGGAAGCCGCAGCGGTCGGTCCGCCCGCGCGGGCGATGAGTGCCACGAGGTCGCTTTCCGCCGGGCTGAGCCGGTAGACTCCGGGGCGCTCGACGCACCCGATGATGGCCACGTCGACGGGCCGACGTTCGTCCACGGCCGCCGCCCGGACGAAATGGACCATGGCCACGAGCGCCAGCACGGCGGAAGCGCTCAGGATTTGTCGGCGGCGCATCGGCAATCCCCTCGGTCTGGGCCGTCAAATGCGTACAATTCACATAATCGGCACAACCGCCCCCGCCGCATGACCCAATCCTTCGCACGCGACGCAATGACCGAAGCCTGGATCCTCTCAGCGGCCCGCACGCCCATCGGCAAGTTCCTCGGCGAGTTTCGCGACACGCCCGCCACCGCACTGGGCGCCCTCGCCGTGCGGGAGGCTGTGTCGCGAGCCGGCCTCGCGACCGAAGACATCGACGAGGTGATCCTCGGAAATGTGATCGGGGCGGGCCTGGGGCAGGCGCCGGCTCGTCAGGCGGCGCTCAAGGCTGGTCTGCCGCCCTCCGTCGCCGCGGTCACGATCAATAAAGTGTGCGGGTCAGGGCTGAAGGCGGTGATGCTTGCCGCACAGGCGGTGCGGCTGGGGGATGCGCGGGCCATCGTTGCCGGCGGCATGGAGAACATGTCGCTGGCCCCGCATCTGGTCCGCGGTTCTCGCGGCGGCTGGAAGCTCGGTGACGTGAGACTCGAAGACGCGCTGTTGGTCGACGGACTCAACTGCGCGTTCGAGCTGTGCCACATGGGCGAGCACGCCGAATACACCGCCCGCACCTGGCAGATCAGCCGCGAAGATCAGGACCGCTTCGCCCTGGAAAGCCAGCGCCGCGCCGCCCGCGCCGTCGCCGACGGAGCGTTTGCCGATGAGATCGTGCCGGTGCCGGTCCGCCGCGGCCGAAGCGAAGACACGATTTCCGCCGATGAAGGCCCGCGGCCGGAGACGACGCTCGAAGGCCTGGCGGCCCTGAAGCCGGCCTTCGATCCCGGCGGCACAGTGACGGCCGGAAACGCCTCGATGCTCAGCGGCGGAGCGGCCGCTCTGGTCGTCGCCGACCGCAAGACGGCCGAGGATTCATCTTCGCCGTGGAAAGCCCGGATCGTCGCTTCGCACACGAGCGGCGGTGAACCGCGAGATCTGTTCGTAGCCCCCGTCGCGGCCGTCCGCGGAGCGTTGGAACGGGCGAAGCTGCGGGCCGATGAAATCGACCTCTACGAAATCAACGAGGCCTTCGCCGCCCAGATGCTCGCCTGCCTCAGACAGCTCGAGCTCGATCCAGCGAAAGTCAACATCAACGGCGGGGCGATCTCGCTGGGCCACCCCATCGGCGCCAGCGGCGCCCGGGCGCTCGCGACGCTGCTGGCAGCACTCAAGGTCCGCGATCTGCGCCGCGGCCTGGTCAGCCTGTGCCTCGGCGGCGGCAACGCCGTCGCGATGATTGTCGAGCGGCCCGAGGCTTGACACGTCCGTCGAACCGTGTCGCACCGGTCCGCGCGGAGCTCGCCGTTCACAGCCGCTCCAACTGCGCGCAACCTTTCGGCAATTGTGTGAGAGGTGCTCCCTGCCGCGCCCATTCGGCAGGGCCGGACGTGCACCCGGATATGCGCGAGGACAGGTTGCGTGGGAGTGGCCGTATTTTTGGAGCGACTTCTGTTGCCCGCTGGGAGTCGAAAAGGGGCAACCTGGCCTGCACCCCCCCGCGTGGCAAATTGCCATCTTGGCCAAGTTGCCCCTCACGGACCGGCTGCCATCATGACAGCCACCCCTCGGCTGGACGCGATGCCGAGGTCCGTAAGCCGTTGAAGCACTGCAAGTTAAGGAATACGCCCCACAAAGGCACAACCGTTGCTATGCCACCGCCGCAACTCAGCGTGCATCCACAATTGACGGTCGACGACACGTCGGAAAGGGTGGCGACCCGCCACCACAGCCTTGGCTGCACTCGCGGCAGCGGTTCGCTCCGGCCCATTCGACCTTCGACCTTTTCGACTTTCGACCAACGATAACAGGGAGAAGCTGTGGCTAAGCTGCTCACGTTTGACGACGAAGCGCGGAAGAGCCTGCTCGCGGGAGTCTCAAAGCTCTCGCAGGCGGTCGCCAGTACGTTGGGCCCACGCGGACGCAACGCCGTCCTCGACAAAGGCTGGGGCGCTCCCAAAGTGACCAAAGACGGCGTCACTGTCGCGGAAGATGTCGAGCTGGAAGACCCGTTCGAGAACATGGGCGTGCAGCTCGTCAAGGAGGCCGCCTCCAAGACCAGCGACGTCGCCGGCGACGGCACCACGACCGCAACCGTGCTGGCCCACTCGTTGTTCAAAGACGGCCTGCGGTTCATTGCCGCCGGCGCCGATCCCATGTCGCTCTCCCGCGGCGCCCACAAGGCTGTCGAGAAGGTCGTCGAAGAGCTCAAGAAGCTCGCCAAGCCGGTGAAGGGTGACAACAGGAAGCAGATCGCCGAGGTCGCCGCCATCGCCGGCAACAACGATCCGGAAATCGGACGCACGCTCGCCGATGCCTTCATCAAGGTGGGCAAGGACGGCGTCATCTCGGTCGAAGAGGGCCGCAAGCCGGAGACGGAGGTCGATTGGGTCGAAGGCATGCAGTTCGAGCGCGGCTTCCTCTCGCCGCACTTCGTCACCAACGAAGACAACCAGGTCGTCGAGCTGGACAACTGCCGCATCCTGATCTGGGAAGAGAAGATCTCCAGCGCCAAGACACTGGTGCCGCTGCTGGAGACGACGTCCCGCAACGGCTTTCCGCTGCTCATTATCGCTGAAGACATCGAAGGCGAGGCGCTGGCCACGCTGGTGGTCAACAAGATGCGCGGCATTCTGAAGGTCGCGGCCGTCAAGGCCCCCGGCTACGGCGACCGCCGCAAGGCGATGATGGAAGACATCGCGGTGCTCACCGGCGGCAAGGCGATCTTCAAGGACCTGGGGATCAAGCTCGAAAACGTCGAGCTGGCCGACCTGGGCCAGGCCAAGAAGGTCCGCATCGACGCGGAGAACACGACGATCGTGCAGGGCGCCGGCAAGAAGGCCGCCATCGACGGCCGGGCGGAGCAGATCCGCCGCGAGATCGAAGACACCGAAAGTGAATACGACCGCGAGAAGCTCCAGGAGCGGCTGGCGAAGCTGGCCGGCGGCGTGGCCCAGATCAGCGTCGGGGCCGCCACCGAAACGGCCATGAAAGAACGCAAGGACCTCATCGACGATGCGCTGGCTGCCACACGGGCGGCGATCGAAGAAGGCATCGTCCCCGGCGGCGGCGTGGCCCTGCTGCGATGTGCCGACGCCCTCAAGAACTTCAAGCTCCAGGGCGACGAGGCTCACGGTGTGCAACTCGTCCAGCAGGTGCTGGAGATGCCGCTCAGGCGGATCGCCGAGAACGCCGGCCTCGACGGCGCCGTCATCGCCAACCGCGTTCGCAAGGAGAAGAGCAAGTCCTACGGCTACGACGCCCTCAACGACCGCTACGGCGACATGTTCGAGTTCGGGGTGGTCGATCCCACCAAGGTCGTCCGCATCGCCCTGCAGAACGCCGTCAGCGTGGCTTCGCTCTTGATGACCACCGATTCCATCGTGGTTGAAGAACCCAAGAAGGAATCCGACGACCATCACGACGACCATCACCACGACATGGGCGGCATGGGCGGCGGCATGGGCGGCATGGGTGGCATGGGCGGCATGGGCGGCATGATGTAGTCGCTCGTAGTGACCCGCTTCAGCGGGTCGATGTGGACATGACTGGTCTTGCCGAGAACAAACAACAAACCAAAGGCCGCATGAATGCGGCCACTACAAACCAGACAACGGAGCCTTCCCCCGATGAAACTCAATCCCCTCGACGATCGCGTGGTCGTGAAGCCCCTCGAAGCCGAAGAGCGCACCGCCGGCGGAATCGTGCTGCCCGATGCGGCCAAGGAGAAGCCGCAGCGCGGCAAAGTGGTCGCCGTCGGCCCCGGCCGGCTGCTCGACAGCGGCGAACGCTGCGCGATCAGCGTCAAGACCGGCGACGAAGTGCTGTTCGGCAAGTACGGCGGCACCGAGATCGAAGTCGACGGCGAAGAAGTCAAGATCCTCCGCGAGAGCGACATTCTCGCGAAGGTCGTCTGACGACGACGGTCGAAAAGTCGAAAGGGTCGAAGGTCGAAAAGGCCGGAGGTACACAAGCGGCCACAGTTTCTTTTCCGGCCCTTTCGACTTTTGACCTTTTCGACCTTCGACCCCTCACCGACTCGTTTCAATAAACAACCTGCTTCCACGCAGCCCATCCAGGAGTCCCCGCTGTGGCCAAACAACTCCTCTTCGAAGACCGCGCCCGCACCAAGCTGCAGAAGGGCGTCAAAACGCTGGCCGATGCCGTCGCCATCACCATGGGGCCCACCGGCCGCAATGTGATCATCGACAAGAGCTTCGGCAACCCCGTCGTTACCAAGGACGGCGTGACCGTCTCCAAGGAGATCGAGCTGGAAGACCCCTACGAGCACATGGGGGCCAAGCTCGTCAACGAGGTCGCGCAGAAGACCAGCGACGTCGCTGGCGACGGCACCACCACCGCCACCGTCCTGGCGCGGGCCATCTTCGACGAGGGTCTGCGGAGCCTCACGCTGGGCGCGAATCCCATGGTCGTCCGCCGCGGCATCGACAAGGCCGTCGCCGCCGCACTCGAAGCGATCCAGAAGATGGCCAAGCCCGTCGAATCCAAGGACGAGATCGCCCAGGTCGGCGCGATCTCGGCCAACAACGACCGCAAGATCGGCGACCTCATTGCCGATGCCATGGAGAAGGTCGGTCGCGACGGCGTGATCACCGTCGAGGAAGGCAAGGGCAGCGAGACCACGCTGGAACTCGCCGACGGCATGCAGTTCGACAAGGGCTACCTCTCGCCCTACTTCGTCACCAGCGCGGAGACGATGAGCGCGGTGCTCGAAGACTGCGTGATCCTGATCCACGAGAAGAAGATCTCCAACCTGCGCGATTTCATTCCGCTGTTGGAGAAAGTTTCGCAGTCGGGCAAGCCACTGCTGGTCATCGCCGAAGACATCGAAGGCGAGGCGCTGACGGCCCTGGTGGTCAACCGGCTGCGCGGCGTGCTGCAGGTGTGCGCGGTGAAGGCCCCCGGCTTCGGCGACCGACGCAAGGCCATGCTGGGCGATATCGCGACGCTCACCGGCGGCACGCTGTTGTCTGAGGACCTGGGCCTTAAGCTGGAGAGCGTCGAGCTCAGCCAGCTCGGCCGCGCCCGCAAGGTTGAGGTCACCAAGGACAACTGCACGATCATCGACGGCGGCGGCGAGACGAGCGCGATCCAGGCCCGCATCAAGCAGATCAAAACTCAGATCGAGAACACCGACAGCGAATACGACCGCGAGAAATTCCAGGAGCGGCTGGCCAAGCTCTCCGGCGGCGTGGCAGTGATCTCCGTCGGCGCGGCCACCGAGACCGAGATGAAGCAGACCAAGGCCCGCATGGAAGACGCACTGCACGCCACCCGGGCCGCGGTCGAAGAGGGTATTCTGCCCGGCGGCGGCGTGGCCCTGCTGCGGGCCATTGACGCCGTCGAGCAGGTGAAGGCCAAAGGCGACGAGCGGATCGGCGTGGCCATCGTGGCCAAAGCCCTGCAAGCGCCGATCCGGCAGATCGCCCAGAACTGCGGCGTCGACGGCTCGGTGATTGCTGACGAAGTCCGCCAGAAGCCCACGAATACCGGCTACGACGCCAACACCGGGCAGTACGTCGACTTGTACAAGGCCGGCATCATCGATCCCGCCAAGGTCGTGAGGACGGCCTTGATGAACGCCGGCTCCATCGCCGGCCTGATGCTGACCACGCAGGTGCTCGTCACCCGCACCGACGAACTCGAAGGCGGCGAGAAGCCGAAGATCGAAGGCGCGGTGCGGTAGAGCGAGAGAATGCGAACGTTCAACATTCAACGTCCAACTTTGAACTTCCAACGGTGCCGGTTGGAGATGTCTTCGTTGGAAGTTGGACGTTGAGAGTTGGACGTTGGACGTTCGCAATCGAGGCAGGCGAGCGGGGGGCGTCAGCCCCCCGATTTCGTCTGACACTCTTGCCGCTTCAGAACTCCGAGTCCGTTTCCTGTTCCCGCAGCGGCCCACCGTTCCTATCATTCCACCGGCTTTGACGGCCAAACCGTGGGCAGGAGACAGCCGGCACTGCCCACCCGCAGGCAAACCCACCAGCGAAGATGGTCTCGATGGCTTCCAAACGCGACTGCTACGAGATACTGGGCGTATCTCGCAACGCGTCGCCCGAAGAAATCAAGAAGGCCTACCGCAAGCTGGCGCTGGCCAATCACCCGGACCGCAATCCGGGCGATGCCGACGCCGTCGCCCGCTTCAAAGAGGCCTCGGAAGCCTTTGACGTCCTGAACGACGCCGACAAGCGGGCCCGTTACGACCGCTTCGGCTGGCAGGGCGTGCAAGGGGTGGCCGGCGGGGCGCGGGGCTTCAACGACGTTGCCGACATCTTCGACGCGTTCGGCGATCTGTTCGAGGGCTTTGGCCTCTTCGGCGGCAGAAGTCGCCGCGGAGGCGGCGGGCGTCAGCGCGGGGCGCACCTGCGGACTTCGGTCAGCATCGATCTCCTGGAGGCCGCCCGCGGCTGTCGACGCGACCTGGAGATTCCGCGGCACACCCCCTGCGAGACCTGTGGCGGCAACGGCGCCCGCCCCGGCACCACGCCCGAGCCTTGCGGCTACTGCGGCGGTCACGGGCAGGTCGTGCAGTCGCAAGGCTTCTTCCGCGTGCAGACCACCTGCCCCGCCTGCCGCGGAGAAGGCCGGGTCGTCCGCGACAAGTGTCCCGACTGCCGCGGCACCGGCCGCACGCGCGAGACGGCCAAGCTGAAGGTGACGATTCCCGCAGGCGTCGACACGGGTATGCAGCTCCGCGTGTCCGGTGAAGGCGAAGCCGGCGTCGGCGGCGGACCGCGGGGCGATCTGTTCGTCGATATCCAGGTCCGCGAGCACGAGTTCTTCCAGCGCGAAGGCAGTCACCTGACATGCCGCCTGCCGATCAGTTTCGCGCAAGCGGCTCTGGGCGCAACGCTGGAGGTGCCAACGCTCGACGGGCGTCACAGCGTAGA
Source organism: Planctomycetota bacterium (assembly GCA_019347905.1). Taxonomy (GTDB): domain Bacteria; phylum Planctomycetota; class Planctomycetia; order Planctomycetales; family Planctomycetaceae; genus JAHWKJ01. The sequence continues at coordinate 8,858 of JAHWKJ010000048.1, read as the reverse complement.
GATTCCGGCCGGCACGCAGCCGGGCGAAGTCTTCCGCCTGCGCGGCTACGGCATACCCGACCCGCACGGCCACCACACGGGCGACTTATTCGTGCAGGTGCAGGTGGAAGTGCCGAAGAAGCTCTCCGAGCGGGAAGAGGAGCTGATCCGCGACCTGGCCGATCTCGACCACAGCCACGTCACACCGCACCGCAAATCGTTCCTCGAGAAACTGAAAGGCTGGCTTAGCCCCGCCGAAGACGTTTGAGCCCCTACCGTTTAGCCGCGACTCGCCATGACAATCCGATGAATCCTGGCAACCAAGAATCTGAGCCGACCGCAGCCGCGAGCGAATTGCCCGCGCCCGAAGACGCCGCGCGCCACGACGGCCCGCAAGCCGCGGAGTCACTCGAGACGGTGCAGGCAGAGCGCGACGAACTGCGCGAGAGGTGGCTGCGGGCCGAGGCGGAGCTCGACAACTACCGTAAACGCGTCCGGCGCGAGGCCGAAGAGGCGAGCCGCTACCGGGCGCTCCCGCTCGTGGCGGATCTCGTGCCCGCCCTGGACAATCTCGACCTCACGATTGCCGCCGCCGCGGAGACCGGCAATGTGGAGCAACTGTTGCAGGGCGTGCAGATGGTCGCGAGTCAGTTCGGCGAGGTGCTGGCCCGGCACGGCGCCAAGCCGATCGAATCTGTCGGCAAGCCCTTCGATCCGAACGTGCACGAGGCCCTGCGGCAGGTGGCTTCCGCGGAACATCCGCCGATGACCGTCGTGCAGGAATTCCAGCGCGGCTATCGCCTGCACGACCGCGTCGTGCGTCCCAGCCGCGTGGCCGTTTCCAGCGGCCCGCCCGAACCCGAAACGTAGTGCAAGCTGCCAGCTTGCTCGAATCCCAGATCGACTTGAAGAATCCATTCGCACAAGCGAGATGCTTGTGCTACGAGGAATCCATGCCCACTTATGACTACCAGTGCAAAAGCTGCGACCACCGTTGGGAGTTGTTCCAGTCGATTACGGCCAAGGCCGTGCGGAAGTGCCCGGAGTGCGGCAAGCTGAAGGCCCAGCGGATTATCGGCCCCGGCGCCGGAATCATCTTCAAAGGCTCCGGCTTTTATCAGACGGATTACCGCAGCGACTCCTACAAAAAGGCCGCCGAAGCCGACCGCAAGGCCCAGGAACCGGCCAAGAGCGACTCGTCCGGTTCATCCGACAAAGCAGACTCGAAGCCGGCGAAAGCGGCCGCAAAGAGCGGTGGCGAGGATTGAGGCTCGTCGTGACCCGCTTCAGCGGAGCAAACGCGTTTCCACGTTCGCTTGCAGAGACCGCCTGAAGGCGGTCACTACGAACTGGGGCGCTCGTTGAGGCCGAACGTGCGGACCTTTTCGTTCGGCTTGTACTGGCCTTCGCCGTCCTGGTACTTGCGGCCGTGCCACCACTTCAGGCGGACGCGCGAATACCACGGAGCGTAGTCCCAGCCCCAGGTGCCTTCGCAGCGCACATAGCGGGGCTCGCCGCCGAAGGGGGCGCCGCCGCCAACGTAGTAGCCCCACTCCTCGGGTTCCAGGCCCGGCTTCGCCCAGGGGGCGACGCAGTTCGGCCAGCCGGCGCGGTGCATGCGGCACAGCGGCGTGTCGCAGTCGTCGACGCCGGGGGCGATTTCCGCATCGTTGCCGAAGCAGAGGTGGATGTCCTCGAAGTGCCCCGGTTCCGGCGGCGCGCATTCATCGTGGCCGAGCAGCTTGTGCAGCCATTTCGGCCCCGCGTGGACGGTGCCGCCGCACAGCACGAAGGCCGCGAGGACGACGGCGGTCATCGATCGAAAGGAAATGCGCATGTCCGCCCCCGTGGAACCTGCCGCACAAACGGGTAATCGGCACGGCCGATGGCACCCGTATGATCGGCGCACGGGGCGCGTCCATTCCGCTTTAAGCGGCTACGCCCGCACCAGGCGCAAGACCGGCACGACCGCTACGTCGCGCGCGAAGAGGCCGGCGGGATGTGATGGGTGGCACTGGCAGCTCGCCTGCCAGTGTCGAGCGTTGCTCACGCGACCAATCGTTGTCCCATGCTTCGTGCACGTCACGCAGATCGCACGGGATGGCGAGCATCCCGTGGCACCAAGACACTCAGTGAGCGTCAGACGCCTTGCGCGAACGGATCGGGACCGCGGAAGTCGCCGCCGAATGGATTGCGGAGGAACTTCTGGTACGGCAGCCGCACGCCGCGGAACGTCACCTGGTCGGCACGGACTATGCCGTTACCCTGCGGCAGAAAGCCCAGGCCGCCCATGAAGGTCACGACGTCGTCCTGATCGACGCCGTCGCCGCTGATCCCGAACCCGCCGATCAGCGAGCCATCCCTGCGGTACAGGGGCGAACTGCCGGGGAAGAAGACGATGCCGTTCTGGTTGAACAAATCGACGCCGTCGTTGTCGTCGTCCCGGAAGTTGGAATTCGGGTTAAAAGAGTTGTTCCCCTGCACGGTGGCATCGTCCGGCCCCACGAACTCCGCGTATGGCCGGGGAGCGCCGATGTTCTCGGCGGTGAAGCGATTGATTCCCGCCTCGTTGAGGATCGAGAACGGTCCCGGCGGGTTGAAATCGATGCCTTCGGGGAATCGCGGCTCGGCCAGGTAGCGGAACGTGCGGTTGGTAAAGGCGATCCCGCGGCCGACGCCGTCCAGCCGGTCGACCTCTTCCAGGTCGGCGGTGCTGGAGTAATACGCGACGTTGCGGGCCTTGGCGATCGCCACGTCGATCGAGAAGATCGTCGCGTCCTGCTGGCGGAAGAGGCCCACAATCTGCCCGTCGAGATCGGCCACGGCGTGGACCATCCTCGTGGGGGCATTCGGTTGGCCGTTGGTGTTGAGACGGATCGCCGCCCGCACGACCTGCGTTGTGGTGATGCTGCGGGTGATGATGTCCTGCACCTCGGCGGCCGTAATGCCGTTGCCGTTCTGCGGCGGGACGATCGAGCCGAAGGGCACGGCCGTTCCGCCACGCGTGTTCGTGGCGGGATTTACGAAGTTGGAGGTCGCGACGACTCCGGTCTCCGCGGCGACGGGATTGGCGGGATTGTCGGCCGGCTCCGGGTTGATGTTGATCCCGCTCGGCATGCCGTGGGTGAAGCCGGCCGCCTGCCCGGCCTGGATGACTTCTCCCACGCCGACGCGGCCCGCAATGGGCCCGATGACCTGCAGCGTGATCCCCACGAGATCGAGACGGCCGAACGGCAGGTCGATGCCGGGGACCGGCGGCCCGCCGCCGTAGTTTCCAAAGCCGGCCAGGCTGGGCTTGGCCAGCGGGACGCCCAGGAAGGCCGCCAGCAGGCTGCCGTCGAGCGCCGCAAACGCGATGAACTCGTCCTGGAGGATCGTGCTGGTGTTCGTGCGGTCGGTCTCGGTCTGGCCGATGCCCGGCACGAAGTGCTGCTCGTGCGTGGCAAAGCCGTCCGGTCCCGGGAAGAACACGCCGATGCCGCCGATGAGCGTGTCGCCCACGCGGTCGCCGTTGGCGTCGCGGAAGATCGGGATGCCGCCCGGCAAGGTGGAAATGCCGCGCGAACGGAGACTGGGATCGAGCCCGGAGGTTTCACCGAAGGACAGTGGTTCGCGCAGGGCCGCTTCCATGCCCGGCGCGACAAGGGCTTCGTTGATGCCGAACCGCAGTGTCTGACCCGGCTGGACCAGGAACACGCTGGGATCGTGGATGCGGTCCGAAGCGCCCGCCACGGGGGGAGCGATCTCCGGGAACAGGTTTTCCGCAGGGTTGGCCACGGACTCCGGATCGGTGACCGCGCGGCCATGCTGCACGGCCTCCGGATCGAGTGCGACGTCGATGCGGTCGCGATTCGTGTGCTCGATGGCAAACAGGTCGACCTGCGGCGTGAACATGATCTCCGGCGGGAAGTGACCGCCGAGGCCGATCGGCGCAACGAAGCCGGGACCACGCACGGTCGATGCGACGGGCAGGGCTTCGTTGGGGACCGATTCCACCTCGCGCTCGGTAATCGTCGTCTGGCTGATGAATCGCACCAGCCGCGATGTAATCGGGGCCAGCGTGCCGTTGTTCGGGTCTCCGTTGGAGAAGAAGGCGGCCGTACGGGCCTTCGAGACGGCGCCGTCGATCATGAACGCGATCAGCGAGCGTTCGCCGGCGGTGTCGATCACGCCGTTGACGTTGCCCTGCGCGTCGACATTGGCAATCACACCCGCCTCGGCCCGCGCGCCGAGTATCGTGCCGCCGCGGTCGACGATGGCGATGACGCGATCTTGGCTCGGCAGCGCCGCCGACGCCCGCTCCAGAAGCTGATTGACTTCCGCCGCCGTCAACTGCTGGGCGGCAACGTCCACCTGCGCGTGCAGGGGCACCAGCGAACCATCGTACGTGCCGCTCTGAATCGTCGTGGCGAAGATGCCGTGGTCGATCGCATAGCGAATGGCCGAGACGTCGCGCTCGGAAATGTAGTAGCCGGTCATGATGTCGCCGTCGTATGTGCCGTACGAGTCGCCCAGACCCAGCGCGTGGCCGACTTCGTGCGCGGCGACGGTGAAGAAGTCGAACGTGCCGGTCACATCGCCGTTGCCCATCTGCGTGTCCCAGGTCTCGGCGGCGTCGAGCCACGCGACGCCGGTGACCACGATGTCTTCGCCCGGCTCCTGATAAACGACACCGCCGCCCAGTCCGAGAATCGAGCTGGCTTCGCTGTAGTACCCACCGGCCGCGAGATCGCCCACGCCGATGTTGATGATCTGGCTGATATCCGCGTCCACATCCTGCTCGAACACCAGGATGCCGTCCGTGGCCTGAGTCCAGGCGTCGAGGCCGGCAATGGCCGCGGCCTTCTGGTCGTCAGTGATCTGGTTCTCGTAGCCCTCGAAGTCACGGAAGTCGTAGCGGACGACAATCGGCTCCTCCGCGCCCTGCCACCACGCCGGAATCCGCTGGCCGCGCAGGAAGTTGCCGTCCGCGTCCATGTACATGCCGATCGCGGAGAGCGTGTCCCCGTTCAGCCCGCCGGCGGCTTCGCTCCCGCCGGTGGCGCTGCCTGCCGCCGCCACTCCCGCCGCTGCGAGACCCGCCAGGCCTGGTTCGTTGGAAACACCTGCGCCGAAACCTCCCGTTTCTACCGAGAATCCGGCGGTCGCGGCCGCCGACGCTGCCGCGCCCGGTCCGCCGGAATCGGCCTCGCCGTCCCCACGCGGGCTCGAACCGGACGAGTTCGCCAGCGCAGTGCCCAGCGCGGGATCCACGGCAGCCAGGACCACCTGCGTGGCCACGGCTGCCGCGAGCGCCGGGGAGTCGGAAGACTGTGCCACCGGCGGCTGAGCAGGCTGCGGCGCGGTTGGCTTCCCGTTCGGTCGTGCCGCCGCTTCGGATTCGGCGAATGGCTCATCCGCGACTTCGGCGGCCAGGGCCGCGCCCGCTTCGTCGTCGGCGTGCCAGTGGCCGAGGTCGGGCGCGGTGATGCTGCCCAGGCACAGCCGCGATTCGAGGAGCTCGATGCGGGAGAGCGCCGCCCCTCGCGTCACTCGCCGCTCGCCGTTCTTGCGTCCGCGAAGCCATCCGCTGAAGGTGTGCTTGAACGAGATCACGGCCACCAGTCTCCCCAGATTTCCTATTCAACCGCCCCGCTTGAAGTCGCGCAGACGGCGAGTGAAGACAATCGATTCTTCCTCAGAATCGGTAGAACCGGCATATCCAGTGAAATCGAATCGTTGTTCGTCGCCCAGATTCTCAGCGGGGAGCCGGACCGTCAGCGAGAGTTCGATGTTCCTTGAACTTTTGCTGGAATTCCCCAAGCCGGAGATTCGATACAACCGGCAGAGTCTGCCAGATCGGCGCAGTCGTCGGGATCCGTACAGCCGGCCCGATCCGGCGGACAGAAAGCGAGGGATCGCCCGTGTCGCATCACATCCTGGAACGTGAGCCGGCCACATCTCGCCCGGGGTCGATGCGGAACGCCACGCGCACGCGCTTCGGCGGCAGGCTTTGGGGCGGCAGGCGATGCGGGTTGCGGCTGATGCTGTTCGTCTATTTCACCGGCGTCGCGGCCGCCAGCGCCCGTTCCGACGACACGAGTCCTCCCGCTGCTACGAGCGCCGCCTCCACAGAGTCGTCGTTAGCTTCCCGGCAGAAGATCCTCGACCTGTTCGCGCTCTTGCACAGTCAGGACGAGTCCGAGGCCGATCGGGCGCGGGAGCAACTGAATGCCATGGGTCTGGCTCCGCAGGAAGTCGAGCTCGGCGCGAAGCTGATGCATCCCGATGTCGGAGTTCGCGTCGGCCTCGCACGCGAGCTCGCCAGCTCAAGCTCGCCGAACGAACTCGACCTGCTGCTGGAGTTGACGCGCGACCTGGATGCAACGGTCCGCCGTTCGGCCCTGGAAGCGGCGCAGTCGGTGACGCTGGGGCCGACTCTGGCGAAACGCATTGCTGAAATGGCCGAATCAGACTCCGACGCCGTCGTCCGCGGCTACGCGAAGCTGATCAACGCGGAGGTGCAGGCGCGCGGCGGAAGCGCGACGGCGGCGAACAATCAGCCCGCAGAGGCGACAGAATCACCCGCGCCTCAGCCGCCCACAACGGCGGGTCCCGCCGCCTCCGCGCCGCCAGAGCTGCCGCCCGTTGCGCCGGACGAGACCCGTAGCGTGGATTTCAATCCACGCGAGCCGCTTGATTCACCACAATCGCTGCCGCGTGGGTTGAAACCCACGCTACCAAGCCATCCCGAGGCCGCGGCTGAAGGCGATGACGAACATGGGCGCGAACCACTCCCATTTCCGGATTTCGAGAATCCATCGTCCTTCCGCGCCCCGAGTGAATCGCGAACGCTGCCTGATCGCACGCCCCGGACGCTGCTCGTGCCGGTCGTCCCGTTCTGGATGCAGAGGCCCGAAGACGCGTCGAGCTCCGCAGGTCTAGCCGCGGACGCCAACGTCGGCAGTTATTTCGAGCCGGAACCCGGCACGGAACTGGTCCAGCCAGCCGCCGCAGCATTGCTTCAGGAGGACGGCCTCCGGCCGGACGTGCTCGGCCGCCCGCTGGAGCCGCCGTTTGGCGCGGACGAGCCGCCGCTGACGGAAGTCGTCGAGCCGATCTTCACCTTACCGGTCGATTCGACGCTCGGCTTCGCCGGCCCCTCCAGCGTGATCGGCCGCAACGAGCAGTTCGACAGCCACTTCGTGCCGATGGAAGACCGCTGGCGGATGGGCTTTCCCGCGTGGGACCGCTACGGGCGCAACCATCCGTACCTCGACGACTACCCCTCCGTGCCCGGCCACTGGTGGGATCCGTACAACCAGAACGTGCTCAAAGGCGACTACCCCATCATCGGCCAGCACACGTTCCTCAACGTCACGGTCCAGAACCGCAACATCAACAACTTCCAGCAGGTGCCTACGGGCACCACGCCGTTTGAATCGACGTTCAACCCGTTCCAGGAAAACTTCTTCGGCAACCCGCGGCAGTATCAGAACCTGAACTTCACCAGCGTGCGGTTCGACCTGTTCCACGGCAACGCACTGGTCTTCAAGCCGCTCGACTGGCAGATTCGCCTGACGCCGACCTTCAACCGCAATTACCTGCGCGTGAACGAACTGGCGATCGTGAACCCCGACGTTCGAAAAGGCACCCGCCGCACGAGGCACGACTTCTCCCTGGAAGAGTGGTTCGTGGAGGCGAAGCTGGCGGACATCGGTCCCGATTACGACTTCCTGAGTGCGCGGGCCGGCTCGCAGTTCTTCAACAGCGACTTCCGCGGCTTCATCTTCAGCGATACGAACCGGGCGGTGCGGCTGTTCGGCACGCGGTTCGGTAATCGCGACCAGTTCAACCTCTTGTGGTTCGACCAGACCGAGAAGGAAACGAACAGCCTCCTCAACACCTGGGACGACCGGCACCAGAACACGCTCATCGCCAACTACTACCGGCAGGACTTCATCTTCCCCGGCTACACGGCACAGGCGAGCTACCACTACAACAACGACAACCCGAGCTTCAAGTTTGACGAGAACAACTTCCTCGTGCGGCCGGATCCGGTGGGCGTGTTTCTGCCGCACCGCGTCGAGGCGCACTACCTGGGCTTTGCGGGCGACGGGCACATCGGCCGCATCAATATCTCCAACGCCTTCTACTGGGCGCTGGGCGACGACAGCCGCAACCCTCTGGCGGGCGAGAAGCAGGACATCGATGCCAAGATGTTCGCGCTGGAGCTGTCGCTCGACCGCGACTGGGTCCGCTTCCGCACGTCGTTCTTTCACTCGTCGGGCGACGACGATATTTTCGACGACAAGGCCCGCGGCTTCGATTCGATCTTCGACAACCCCAACTTCGCCGGCGGTGAATTCAGCTACTGGCAGCGGCAGGCGGTGCGGCTGTTCGGCGTGAACCTCGTGCAGAACAACAGCCTCGTGCCGGACCTGCGCTCCAGCAAGATCCAGGGGCAGTCGAACTTCGTGAACCCCGGCCTCGACCTGGTGAACTTCGGGATGGACTTCGAGATCACGCCCAAGATGAAGCTGATCACCAATGCCAACTACCTGTGGTTCAACACCACGCACGTGCTGGAGATCTTCACGTTCCAGAACCACATCGATCCGGAGATCGGCATCGACCTGAGCGCCGGCATCGAATACCGGCCGCTGCTCAACGACAACGTGATCATCATCGCCGGCTTCGCCGCGCTGATCCCCGGCAAGGGCTTCGACGACCTGTACGGCACCTTCGCCAACCCGGCGGAAATCCTCGCCGACCGGCCCAAGGTCGAAGCGGAGAACCTGTACTCCAACTTCCTGGAAGTGATCGTGCAGTATTGAGACCGAGCGCAGTAGGCAGTAGGCAGTCGGCAGTCGGCAGTCGGCAGTCGGCAGTCGGCAGTC
>JAHWKJ010000515.1 GCA_019347905.1 Planctomycetota bacterium | reverse complement strand
GACGTGCCGGGAATTTGACGCAGCGGCGGAACGACCAGATGCTGTCCGTGCAGACAGCGCTCCGCCCACAAATGGAACGGCAGCGGGAACGAAGGCACGCACACCGTCGGCCCGCACCCCCCCTTGCCCCCCCTTAGTAAGGGGGGGAACGGGGGGGTGGCCGCGGCCGCCAGCGAATACGTCGCGGCGAGGCCCGGCGTGACGAACATCGTCAATCCGAGATCTGCATCGGGAGCAATCAGCCGGCTGTTGTGTTCGATCACCGTCACGGCGATCTCGCGCAGCGTGTCCTGCGAAAGGTCCTGGCCGAAGCCCGCGAGTGCGAGCGAGCGGAACAGCCGGTCCAAGTGCTCTTCCAGCCGGAACAGCCGGTGCCGGAAGGTGCGGACCATCTCGGTGACGGCGGCCCCCTGGACGAGGCCGAGGTCATCCACGGGCAGCCGCGCTTCGGCGTAGGGCAGGTAGCGGCCGTTGAGCCATGCGATCGGTTCGGCCATCTACACGTGCTCCGCCTCGAAGCGGCGCATGAGGTCCACGAGCGCGTCGACGCCTTCGGGTGGGAAGGCGTTGTAGATGCTCGCTCGCATGCCGCCCACGCTGCGGTGGCCTTTGAGGCCCGAGAGGCCCTCGCGCTCAGCCGCGGCGAGGAACTGCTTGTCGAGCGCCGCGTCGCCGGTCACGAAGGTCACGTTCATCTGCGAGCGACTGTCGGGGCGGGCAGTTCCCTTGAAGATGCGGCTCTCGTCGAGAAACGCGTACAGCTTCGCCGCCTTCTCGCGGTTGCGGCGCTCGATCGCCTCCAGTCCCCCCTCCACGACGATCCACTTCAGCACCAGACCCAGCACGTAAATGGCGAACGTGGGCGGCGTGTTGAACATCGACTGGTTGTCGGCGTGCGTGCGGTACTGCAGCATCGTCGGCAGGTTGTAGTTGCCGGACTCGACGAGATCGCGGCGGATAATCACCAGCGTCAGTCCCGCGGGGCCGAGGTTCTTCTGCGCGCCGGCGTAGATGATGCCGTACTTGCGCACGTCAATCGTCCGCGAGAAGATGTCGCTGGAGGCGTCGCAGACGAGGAAGCTGTTCCGGAGGATCTCCGGCTCGGATGAGAACTGCGTGCCGAAGATGGTGTTGTTCGACGTGAAGTGCACGTAGGCGGGGTGTTCCGTGCAATCGATTTCGCGGGGGATGTACGAGAAGTTCGCGTCTGCGCTGGATGCGGCGACGTGCACGTGGCCGTACAATTCCGCCTCCTCCACGGCCTTCTGCGACCATGCGCCCGTCACCAGGTAATCGGCCGTGGCCTTGGGGGCGAGGAAGTTCATCGGCACCATGGCGAACTGCAGCGACGCGCCGCCCTGCAGGAACAGCACGTCGTAGCCGTCGGGGATGAGCGCGACGCGGCGGCAGCGGTCGACGGCGTCTTCGTAGACGGCGAGGAACTCCGGCCCGCGGTGCGAGTGCTCCAGGATGCCGATGCCGCTCTCGCCCAGCGACAGCAGGGCTTCACGGGCCTCGTCGAGCACCGGCACCGGCAGCACGGCCGGACCGGCGGAGAAGTTGTAAATGCGCTTTGCCATACGCAAGCCTCAGCAATTCACTCCGTGCAACAACATTTCAGTCGTCCCTTCGGGACGGCAGAAGTTTTACACCGTTAGGGTACCGCCGTTTTCCGTGAGGCTCCACTTCTGTTCCCGCAGCCCCTCCACCTGCGCGCGCTCGGTCAGGTCGAAGTGCAGCGGGGTGATCGTCACGTAGCCGGCCTTCAGCTCGTAGACGTCGGTCCCCGGCTCGCGGTGGTGGTCGGCGAGCGGCTCGCTGCCGCTCCAGTAGTACGGGCGGCCGCGGGGGTCGATCCGCTTCTCCATGATTTCCTGGCTGCGGCGGACTCCCATGGCGACGGCCTTGACGCCGCGCGGGCCGGCGGGCGTGGTGGGCGGGAAGTTGATGTTCCACAACGAGCCGACGGGCGGGCCGGTCGCCAGTAACTGATCGATCAGCCGAACGGCCATGCGGGCTGTCCGCGGATAATCGGGCGGCGTGTCGACGGACTGCGAAACCGCGACGCTGGTGACGCCGAAGAAGGCCCCTTCAATCGCCCCGGCCACCGTTCCCGAATACAGCACGTTGATGCCGGCGTTGGAACCGGAGTTAATGCCGCTGACGATCAGATCGGGCCGCGCGGGGCAGAACTCCAGCATGCCGAGCTTGACGCAATCGGCCGGGCTGCCGTGCACGGCCCAGCCGAAGCGCTGTCCTTCGCGGAACTCTTCCTTGACCATCAGCGGATGCAGGTAAGTGATCGACAGGCCCACGCCGCTCTGCTCCAGGGCCGGCGCGACAACCCACACTTCACCCAGGGAGCGCAGCTCTCGAGCCAGCGCCGCGAGGCCGGGCGAGTGGATGCCGTCGTCGTTGGTCAGGAGGATCCGCATGGGTCAGGATGACGGGGTGACAGGGTGACGGGGTGACGGGGTGACAAAGCGAGGGGGCGATGAAGGTTGAACAGAGCGAACATTGAACATCGAACATCGAACATTGAACGTCGAGGAACCGTGAAGCAGTGGTCGTCGAGCGCTCCGCTCGCGATCGGCACCGTTCGATGTTCGATGTTCGATGTTCAATGTTCGCCTTCGTTCGTCACCCCGTCGCCCCGTCGCCCCGTCACCTTGTCTCTTCCATCCGCGGCCACTCAAACAGCCGCAGGTTCCGAAACGCCAGGTCCGTCGTCGGATCGTGCCCCTGCAGGCTGATGTGGCCGGGGGCCAGCCGCAGGCCTTCACGGGGGTTCTCGCTTGGCGGGCGTTCGTCGAGCCAGTCGCATTGCTGGTAGCCGTTGACCCACGTCGCAAACCGCGGCCCGTGCGCAATGAGTGTGACCGTGAACCACTCGTTGTCCTGCGAGACGACGCGCCGCGCCTTCTGGCGGCGGAAGATGGCGCCGGTGCCGAAGTCCATCGGTTGCGTGGGGTCGGCATCGCGGTAGCCGTTGTGAATCTGCACCTCGTAACCGTGTGACGGCGCCTGCTGTGTGCCTTTCATCGCGCGGAAAAACACGCCGCTGTTGAGGTAGCGGCCGTTCGTGCGGGCGTCGAACTGCAGCACAAAGTCGCCGTACTGGCCCGCGGTCTCCAGAAAGCCGGGGCCGTCGGCGACGTGGATCGTGCCGTCGACGGCAGTGAAGCGGCTCTTCGAACCGGGCACGACGCGCCAGCCTTCGAGCGTTTTGCCGTCGAACAGCGGCTTCGTTCCCAGCGGGCGCAGGCGGACGTTTTTGAACTCGATGCGGCCGACGTTTTTCTGCAGCCCGATGTAGCCGCTCGCGCGGGCGTTCTCGGAGCGGTCGATGAAGTCGAGGATCTCGCGGCCATCGAGCCGCACCGTGATCCGGGGCCCAGAGCAGCGGACGTGGTAGGTCTTCCATTCGCCCTCGCCGTCCAGCTTCTCGGCGACGGCCTTGCGGCCGACGAGGCTGCCGGTGGGAAACTTCGGGTGGGCATCGCACATGTTGAGCTCGTAGCAGTCGCGGGAGGCGTCGATCGGCTCGAAAGTCGTCCGCAGAAAGATGCCGCTATTGCCGCCCTCCACCAGCCGGTAGTCGCACGACAGCTCGTAATCGGCAAACGGGACCGTCGTCACCAGGAGGCCCGGCTTGCCGCGTTCGGCGACGATGGTGCCCTCTTCGACGCGCCAGTCGACGCCGCCGTCGGCGGGATCGTTGTTGGCCTTCCAGCCGAAGAGCGTGTGACCGTCGAACAATCGGATCCAGCCCGCCTCGACCTGCTCGCGGGGCAGCGCGAAGTCGTCGTCGGCGATGGCGTTTTCCGCACCGGCGACGTGGCTGAAAAGCAGCAGACAGGCGAGGGTTGTGAGCGAGCGGTGCATGCGGCGGACTCCCGAAAAGGCTTGGCTGGTCCACCGATTCTCTACATCCGGCGGGGTCGCGGCCAGTCTGCGCAACTGGAATGATCGAGAGGAATGACGAATGTCGAAATCCGAATGACGAAAGAATCAGGGTCGAGGGGCTAAGGGTCAAGAGTCGAGAGCCAGTAAGAATCCACCGAAGCAGCTTGGCTCTGGCCCTCGACCCTCGACTCTTGACCCTCGACCAACGCGGCATTCGGGCTTCATGAGAATCCTGTACGGCGCATTCGCCCAGGGGCACGGGCATTTCTCCAAGGCCGCCGTGCTGGTGCCGCTGCTGGAACAGGCCGGGCACACGGTGCAGGTCGTGAGTTCCGGGCAGCCGCAGCCGCCCGCCGGCTATGCGTTTGCGCGACACCTGCATCTGCCGTGCCTCTCGTATGAAGTGGCGGCCGGCCGCACCGACTACCGCGGCACGTTCCTCAAGTGGACCCGCGAGATGCCCCGCGTGATGTCGCATCTGTGGCGGTTGCGGCGGCTGGTTCGCGAGTTTGAGCCGGAATTGATCTTGAGTGATTTCGAGCCGCTCACCGCCAGCCCGATGCTTGGCGCGCGATGCGCAATCGTTGCCCTCAGCCGGCAGGTGGCGCTGTTCGACCGAGACGTGCCGCTGCCGGAAGGTCGCGGCCTGGAACGCAAGCTGACGCGCTCGGCGATCCGGCTGTTCAC
>JAHWKJ010000514.1 GCA_019347905.1 Planctomycetota bacterium | reverse complement strand
GCCATGTACGGCGGTGTACCGCCCAGACGGCCCGTCGAGGCGTCGAGTCGGCGGGCGAGGTTGAAATCGAGCAGCAGGGCGTCGCCGGCAGGCGTCAGCAGGACGTTCGAGGGCTTGATGTCGCAGTGCAGCACGCCTCGGCTGTGCACAAACGACAGACCCTCCGTCAATTGCAGTCCCAGCCGTGCGATCGCCTGCTCGTAGGAACCGGACCATGCCTCGGAAGCAGGATCCGCCCCCTCACCTGGAGCGATGGAAGGCGAGTTGAGCCGGCGGACCGTCTCTCCCAATTCCGCGGCACTGGTCGGTCTGCGGCCGTCGGCGAACAGCCGTTCCGCCACGTCGTGCAGCGTCGAGCGGCTGACGAACCGCATCGCGATCAGCGTCAGACCGCGCCGCCGGTCCTCCCGCACGGCGTGGATCGGCACGATCCGCGGATGATCGAGCTGCCCGAGCGTGCAGGCTTCGGCGCGGCCCCTGTCACAGAGTTTCACCACCACCAGCCGGTCCCCAAGCTCCGGCTCGCGGGCGAGAAACACCCGCGAGAGGGCGCCGCCGCCGAGCTCTTCGAGCAGCTCGTAGCCTTCGACCGAGTCGCCGGCACGCGGCCAGACGTCCTCCGGCAGTTGGGCTGCGAGCATCGCCGCCAGCGTGCTGTTGCGGCGGAAATAGTCGATGACGCGAAACTGCTCCTCCAGCTCCTCGTGAACATGCGGGAAGCGGGCGGAGAACTCGGCCGCATCCACGACTTCCCCTGCCGCGACCCGCCTGGAGTACTCCTCAAAGCAGATCTCGACAACAGCGGCAGCACTCTCGCGCAGTTCGGGAGCCTTGGCGAGCAACTCTTCCGCGCGGAACGCCGGCCCCGGCGGCTGCCGGTCGATGAGCTCGCGAGCCCACTGGATGTCCTCGGAGGCGTCAGTTCCGACGCAAGAACGAACGTCGGCAGTGACCGTGGCGGTGGTCATACGGACCTCCGCTCTTTGGCGAGACGCTCCAGGACGCGCCGGACCGTGCGTTCGCTGACGTTGAGCTCGCGGGAGATGGCGTCCAGCGTCTCATTCGCCGCCCAGAGCTCCAACAGCCGTTGCTCGTAGGGCGCGAGACGCGCCCACTCTTCGCGGGCCGAGGCGACGGTGCTGGGCGACGGCTCGCGCGAACGGTAATACGGCTTGTCGCCCTTCTGCTCCATCAGCAGCGGCTTCTCGCGCTGCACATTGTGCTGTTTGCGCAACATCCGGCGGCGGTACTCGTCGACAAGCTTGTTGCCGGCCATGGCCGCCAGGAACTCGGCCAGTTGGCCGGGCCGATCGAAGCGATCGATGACGTCGAGGTTTGCGAACAGCGACTTCCAGACGGACTGCACGAAATCCTGCGAGTCGAACTTGGTGCGCAGCTCGTCGGCCAGTCGGCGGCGGACGACCCTCAGCAGATACGGGCCGTATTCCGCCACCAACTCGCGGACGGCGTCTTCGGAGCCGGCGCGCAGTTCCGTCATCAGCTCGGCGAACCGTTCCCGGCTCTGGGTCATGCGTCAAATCCCGCTCACGCACTCAACCGACGCCCGAGCGAACGAGCGTTTGCCGTCCCGCCACAGCCTCAAGGCTTGCCGATTTCCCCCAAGGCCCGTGCATTCTACCGGGGGCCGTTGTCGGTTGCCATCGAAATCTGCTTGCGCGTCATTTCGCCGCGACTCGCACGTTTAGCCCGGTATGCGCACGATGAACCACGGATCACGCGGATGGCACGGATAAGTCGGATTTGAACAGGAGCAAACGAAGGAAACGG
Organism: Planctomycetota bacterium; assembly: GCA_019347905.1. Lineage (GTDB taxonomy): Bacteria > Planctomycetota > Planctomycetia > Planctomycetales > Planctomycetaceae > JAHWKJ01. The sequence goes on along the minus strand of JAHWKJ010000514.1, from coordinate 2,807 downwards.
AGCAGAAAGGCTTGACTACCTTGCTGGCGAGCCTTCGTTATCTCCGTTGCCTTCTGTTCATTTGGTTGCGGCCGGGCGCAGCGAGACCGCGCTGGGAAATCCGTGGTGCGCAGTTCGGGCTAAACAATGTGCTCGAGCCGGACGTTCGCCGCGAGCTCGCGCAGTCGTGGATGAACGAACACCCGCACGCGTTTGACATAGTCGTCAAACTGGCGCCGGGCCAGCGCCTCGACCACCGGCGAGACTTCACCGAGGGGGCGAAACGTTCCCTGCTTCGGCTCGAAGATCTCGACGCGGAATTCGATTTCGCGCTCGGGCGGCGGGGCGTCGATGAGCACATCGGCCGCCTCGACTTCTGCGCCCGTTTCGGACGCCAGATGCGCCGCGAGAGCTTCGGACGAGGACACGAGCTCTTCGTACGGCCGCCGGGCCAGACGGTCGTAGATATGCGGCGCCTGGTCGTGGCTGAATTCGGCCACGCGTTTGTAAAGCTCGCGGCGGGGGCCGAAGATGCCCGCGAGCAGCCGTTCCCAGGGGCCGCCGGCGGCGGCGCGCTTGAGTTCGGCGATCATCTCCGCCTCGGTCAGGCGGAACAGGCGGTCGAGGTCGAAGCGTCCCCGCAGGTGATAGAAGGCCCGCGCGAACATGCTGGTGGCCGACCGCACGGCGTGGTGCCAGTAGACTTCGCTGAACATCACGTACCTGGCGAAGACCATCAGTTCGGCGGCGGTCTTGCCCTTCGACGTGATCGCCAGCCCATCGCCGGCCGCGTTCACCACCAGAGAGCTGATCAGCCGCTGGCGGTCGAAGTTGCGGCCGTAAGGCACGCCGGCGTGCAGGCTGTCGCGGTCGAGGTAGTCCATCTTGTCGACGTCGATGGGGCCGGACAGGATGGACCTGAGCAGCCGCATCCCCCGCGAGCCGCCTTCACCCACCAGCACGTCCAGCACCTCCGCCGGCTCCGCGTACCATTCGTCGCGCAGAACGGCGGCCAGTTCGGTGCCGTCATCGAGGAAGCGTGCGGCGAACTCTTCGTGCGGCGGTAAATCCGCGAGGCCCATGTCTTCGATGGGATGACAGAACGGCCAATGGCCCAGATCGTGCAAGAGCGCCGCCGCCAGCAGCACCTCGGCCGCATGCGGATCGACCGCCTCATTGAAGCGGTCGTCCTTCCCAAGCTGCCTCAGGTAGCGCAGGGCATTGTGGAAGACCCCCAGCGCGTGCTCGAAGCGCGTGTGGGTCGCACCGGGGTACACCCGCGAGGCCAGCCCAAGCTGCGAGATGTGGGCCAGCCGCTGGAACTCCGCAGTATCGACCAGCGCCCGCACGCGCGGCGTGAAGGGCACGTCCTGCTCGCAAGGAATACGGACCAGCCCGCGACCGGCTTCGAGGTCGAGCAACTCCGGAATCTGCGCCAGGGGATGCGTCATGTCGGCGGGGTCCGGCTGCGCAGGGCTCCGATCTCGCGCGGCGCTGCGGCATGGTTGAGGCCGTTAAGATTCGGGCAGCGTCGCGTGTGGAGTATGATCTTACACGCATGCGATCACGTTTGCCGCGCGCGCGGCACTCGCACACGGGCACGTCCGGCTATTGCGGATGGGTGGCATCCAATAGCCGTGTGAATTCGCGGACGCGGTGCGTATGTCGCTCCAGGTCCGCGGCGAGGCGATCGGTAGCGTGGCCGTAACCGAGGCGGCGGGCGAGGAAGTCGAACTCTTCGCTGCCGGCCGGCGGCACCGAGAGGTCGCGGGCGTGGCCGCGCACCATCCGCAGCGCGTCGATCAGGCGGCGGAGAAAGATGTAGGCCGCCCGCAGCTCGGTGAAGTCGCCTTCCGAGAGCACGCCGGCGTCGCGCAAGGCCCGCATGGCCTCCATCGTGTTCGTGCGGCGGACGGAGGGAAAGCGGCCGCCCCACATGATCTGCAGTCCCTGGACGAGGTACTCGCAATCGACGAGGCCGCCCGAGCTGAGCTTCGCGTTGAACGTGCCGGCCCGCACGAGCTGCCGGAGCTGCTTCTCTCTCATGGCCCGCATGGCTGCGGTGTCGAAGGTTTTGCCGGTGTAAACGAGGTCGTCACGGGTGTGTTCGACCTGCCGTCCGAACGCGGCGTCGCCCGCGATGGGACGCAGCTTCACGAGCGCCTGCCGCTCGTAGGGCCACGCCGGTCCGCCGGGTTCAAAATACTTGCGGAAGGTCTCCAGCGTGACGGCGAGGCTGCCGGCCTTTCCGTAGGGGCGCAGCCGCAGGTCGATCTGGAAGATGCCTTCCCGCCGCGCTTCGATGGTCTTCCGAAAGATCTCCACCAGTTTTTGAAAAAACTCGGTATTGGTGATCGATTCCGGCCCCGTCGTGCGGCCGCGGCCTTCGTAGACGAACAGCAGCTCCAGGTCGGACGCAAAGCCCAGCTCCCGGCCGCCGCACTTGCCGAGCGCGCAGACGGAGAGCGCGCAGCGTCGGCCGTCGAGTTGCGGAGTGCCATAGCGGGCTTCCAACTCTTCGAGGCACAGCCGGCAGCCGGCGTCGAGCACGGTCTCGGCCAGATCGGTCAATTCGCGCGAGAACTCGTCGAACGACGGCGTATGTCCCATGATGTGCCGCAGATCGATCCGGAACATCTCGCGATCTTTGAACGCATTGAGCCGCCGGCGCCGCTCCTCGCCTTCGGACGTTCCCCCCCTTCCTAAGGGGGGGCCAGGGGGGGGGCGCCGCCGCCAACCCGCCCTCGATCGCCCGTGCCAGCTCCTCTCGCGACTGCCCCCGCGCCAGGGCTGCGACAACGGCCAGCCCGGGAAACAGGTTCTCGTGC
>JAHWKJ010000513.1 GCA_019347905.1 Planctomycetota bacterium | reverse complement strand
GCATCGATCCGGAGAAGGAAAACATCTCGAACGAAGGCCGGCCGATCGGCATTGTGGATGGCGATGCCGAGCCTGTGGCCGAGCTGGTGAGGGGGTGACAAGGTGACCGCTGGCGCGACGTCCCGTCACCCCGTCACCGCGTCACCCCGTCACCCCGTCACCCCGTCACCCCGTCACCTTGTCACCTTGTCACCTTGTCACCTTGTCACCAACCCAATGCGGCCAACCGTCTCACTCCTGATGCTCGCGACGCTCACCACGGCGGCCCCGGCGGCTGCGGATGAGCGGCCGGCGGGCGAGACGCGGGACGTGGTGCTGTTGCTCGATGGCGGGCCCCTGCACCTGCGGTTTCACATCGCCCTCAAGGGGCGCTCGCTCGATGCGGCGCGCAGCGACTACATCGAACGGCTGATCGCCGCCCTCGACGCCGACGGCGACGGCAAAGTCTCCCGCAAGGAAACGGCCGGTTCGCCCCTGTTCAATGCTCGGCGGAGATTCCTCGACAATCCGTTCCTGGCAGAGCTCGACGGCGATCGGGTGCTCAGCCGAAGCGACATCGAACGCGAAGTCGGCCGCGTCGGCGGCGAGACGGTTTCCTACCGGCAGGAGACGTCCGCGGCGGAGAACGATCTGGAGGTTTTTAAGCTGCTGGACGCCGACGGCTCGGGCAGCATCGAACCGACCGAGATGCGTCTGGCCGCTTCCCGCATTGCCGAACTCGATACCGATCGCGACGAGACGGTGGGCTTCGACGAATTTCTGCCGGAGCCAGAGCCTCAGTTGGAACGGGGCCTGGTCGTCGTGCAGACGCCCGAAGAGAACCGGCCGACGGCGCGGTTCGCGACGGTGATGCGCGACGCCCGCGAGCCGCTGCTGGGCCGTCGCCTGCTCCGGCTGTACGACCGCGACCGCGACGGCGTCCTCTCGCTCCGCGAGACAGGCTGGGACGCGGGTCGCTTCAGGAGAGTCGATGCGAACGGCGATGGCCGGATCGACGCCCGCGAACTGGCCGATCCGGCCCGGCTGCCGGTCGATCTGGAGCTGTCCGTCGATCTGGCGGATCCCGATGCGGCGGGCGAATCGTCGCAGACGACGCTGGCGGTGCTCGGCGGGGCCGATGGTCGTCAGATCCCCGCCCCGCGTCCCGATCTGGTCCGTCTGCAATTCGGGGACATCCAGGTGACGTTCTCCGTCCGGCACTTCGATCCGGTCGCCTCGGCGGTCGAGAACGCCATGCAGACCTTCAACCAGATCGACCTCGACGCCAACGGTTACATCGACCGCACGGAGATCGCCGACCGCTTTCGCTTCGAGCGGTACCTGTTCGAGGCCATCGACGCGGACGGCGACCAGAAGCTGTTCGGCGAGGAGATGAAAAACTACGTGCGGGCGCGGAGCGAGCCGGCGGCGCTCTCGTGCCAGGTCAACGTGTACGACACCGGGCAGGGCTTCTTCCAGATGCTCGATCCCTCGGGCGACGGCCGCATCTCGATCCGCGAATTACGAACGATCGAGACGCTGCTGGCCTCAAAAGCCGCCGCCGACGGGATTCTGGCCCCCCGCGACACGGGGCGGCATTACCACGTGGAGTTCGTCCGCGGGAGCTATCAGCTCTTCGGCCGCGGCGAGCGGATGATCGCCCAGGGCCCGACATTCATCCAGCGGCCGTCGGTGGGACCGATCTGGTTCCAGCGGATGGATCGCAACAGCGACGGCGATCTGACCTGGAACGAGTTCCTGGGCCCGCGGGAAGTGTTCCACGCCCTGGACGCCGACGCCGACGGTCTGATCGACTACCGCGAAGCCGAGCGCGCGGATGACTTGTGATTCATCGAGTGCATCAATCGGACGTTCTTCCATGACCCAGACGACGACGCTGCCGAAAACGAATCAATCTCCCGCCGCGGCGACGCGTGAGGCCGACACGGCCGTGGTCGCGCGGTTGCGCGAGGCGCACCAGAAGCTGCGGGAACAGATCGCACGGGTTGTCGTGGGGCAGGAAGAGACGATCGACTCGATGCTCATCGGCCTCTTATGCCGGGGGCACGTGCTCTTGATGGGTGTGCCCGGTCTGGGCAAGACGCTGATGGCCCGCACGCTCGCCCGCACGCTCGACCTGGAGTTCCGCCGCGTGCAGTTCACGCCGGACCTCATGCCCTCGGACATCACCGGGACCGACGTCATCGAAGAAGACACGAAGACCGGCCGGCACGCGATTGCCTTCATGCCCGGTCCGGTGTTCACGAACTTCCTGCTGGCCGACGAGATCAACCGCACGCCGCCCAAAACCCAGGCGGCTTTGCTCCAGGCGATGCAGGAGCACGAAGTTTCGATCGGCACCAAGACCTATCCGCTGGCGCCGCCGTTCTTCGTGGTGGCCACGCAGAACCCCATCGAGATGGAAGGCACCTATCCGCTGCCCGAGGCGCAGCTCGACCGGTTCATGTTCAATCTGCGCGTGAAGTATCCCTCGGTGGACGAGGAGGCGCGGATCATCAAAGGCACCACGGGCACGCTCGTCGCCGAGGCCCAGCCGGTGCTGGGCACCGCCGACCTGTTGAAGCTGCAGGACCTGGTTCGCGGCGTGCCGGTGGCCGACGACGTCGTGCGCTACGCGGCGCGGCTGGTGGCCGCCACGCGCCCGGGACAGGGTCCGGAGATCAAGGAGCTGCACAAGTACATCGCCTACGGAGCGAGTCCGCGGGCCTCTCAATACCTGGTGCTGGGCGGGAAGGCCCGGGCGATCCTGCAGGGCCGCTATCACGTCGATTTCGCCGATTTGCGGGCGATGGCCCACCCTGTGCTGCGTCACCGGCTGGTCCTCAACTTCCACGCCCGCGCCGACCAGGTCGATGCCGACTCCCTCGTAGACCGTCTGCTGAAAGTCGTGTCGCCGGAGGAGAAGGTCAAATGAAGCAGGCGGCGGGATGCGGAATCCGAGTGATGGTGGTGTGCGCCCTCGCCACGTGCTTGTGCGCGGTCGGGCCGGCCACACACATCGCCGTGGCCAACTCAGTCGTCCCGGAGGGACGAACGATAGTAGCCCGGCAGTTTACTGCCGGGGGCGCGACGGTCCGTGTCGTTTCGAGTCCCGAAGGGACGGCTGAAACCATTGCAGCACTGAATGTTCAGGAGCTCAGCCGTCCCTCCGGGACTTGCGTTTCCGCTGTGCCACCCCAACCCAGCGATGAATCGCTGGGCTATTCTCAAGCCGTCGCTCCGGGACGAAAACCGCCGCAATTCACCGCCGCGTCCGACTTATTTGGAACAACAAGGGCGTTGCCCTGGGCTATCGAGTTTTGCCCCTCTCGGGGCGGATTGCCTGCGACAGGTGATCATCTCGCGGTTTTGAGCGAGATAGCCGAGCCGAAGACTGAAACGGAGCACGTCAAGGAAGCGCTGCGGCTGGGGCGTGAGGCCGCCGCCACTTACGAGATTCGCCATCAGGACGCGGACGCCGGTGAATGCCGCTTGCATCCAGAGCCCATCCTGCAGTGGTCGAACCCCGTCGTCGGTGAGATCTACGGCGGCGTGTTTCTGTGGACCCGCCGCGGGCGGCCGGAACTCGTGGCGTCGATCTACAAGTGGTACTCGCCGTTCACGCACATGGCGAGCGAGTTTCAATCGCTCTCGACGGAGCCGTTCGTCCTCGTCCGCGACGGCCGCAACGTGTGGCGGCCGAACCGCGGCGGCGTCGAGTTCAAACCGATCCCGGAGGCGCCGCCGCCCGCCGAGACCAAAGCGGCTCGGCTGCGGCAGATCCGCCTCCTGTCCCGGCAGTTCACCGCCGAGGAGACCGACCGCGAAAACGTCACCCGCGATCTGAGGCTGTTGACGCAGCCGGTCTACCGCTACGAGCCGATGGATCCCGACGTCATCGACGGCGCGATCTTCGCTTTCGTGCTGGGGACCGATCCGGAACTGCTGCTGTTGATTGAGGCCCGCCGTACCGAGGACGGGATGCGCTGGCATTATGCGGCGGCGCGTCTCAACAGCGTGCGGCTCGGGCTGATGCACTCCGGCCGCGAGGCGTGGAGCGTCGAAACGCTGCCCTGGAGCGTCGTCGGCGATCGCACCGAGACCTACACCACGATCCGCCGCAAGTGAACGAGGCGTGCATGTCCTTTCTTCGCAATGCTGCTCGGCAATCGCACGCTTCCCTGCGCCGCAAGCTGACGGCGGTCTTTGCCACCTGCGTGCTGGCCGCGCACGGCGGCTGGGCGGCTGAGCCGGACGATGCGGGTGATCGCGTCCGCGACGAGCAGGCGGATGGCGTCCACGCGTGGACTTCGCAGATCATGACGGAAATTGTCTGCCGCACCGAAGGCGACCAGCCGGTCCGGCTCCAGCCGACACGTGAGTCGCTGCTCAAGTGGTCGTCGCCCGAAGTCGGCCGCATTTATGGCGATGTTTACGTGTGGACGACGAAGGGACGGCCCGCGGCCATCGTTTCGCTGTTCGAGTGGTTCCATCCCTTCACGGGGAAACAGGCCGAGTTCGTTTCGCTCTCCGACAAACCGCTCGTCGCGGAGCACGAGCGCGGCGTGCTATGGAGGGCGCCGGCGGCCGATCTCCGCTGGCAGCGCCTGGAGCGCGTCGGCGTGCCGCATCGGCTCGCGAACCT
>JAHWKJ010000512.1 GCA_019347905.1 Planctomycetota bacterium | reverse complement strand
GGCAGCGCCCCCGCCCCGCCGCCGCCACCGCCGCCGCCGAGACATCCGCCACACCGTCGCCCGGGGCGGCGGGTGTAAGACCCATCCGCCCCGGCCACCCCCCCAGCCCCCCCCTTCCCAGGGGGGGGCCTGGGGGGGTGGCGGCTGCCGGGACTTCGCCGCAACAGCCAAAGGCTGCTCAGGTACGACGGTCGAATGCCTTCGCTCAGCCTGCAGCCACGCAGGAACGCGAAGATAAGGATGCAGGGCAAGCGAACCCGTTCGCAGACGTTGGCGCGGCCCAGGACGAACCGCAAATCGAGGGCGGCGGCGACCCCCCCGCTCCCCCCCTTACCAAGGGGGCGCCAGGGGGTGTCGCGGCGAAATCGTCGCCGTGGTCCGGCGGAGTGGAAGTCGCCATCCGTCCGGCCGTGCAACAATCGACGACAACATCGCAGGCCGAAACCGCAGGCAACAATCCCTTCGCGGCGGCTTCCGGCACGAACGTTGCCAGCGATCGAGGCACACAGCAGTCGCCACCCAGCATGTCGTCCGCGGAGACCGCACGAGAAGACTCGAGCAACACGCATTCTCCGTCTACGGACGCGTCGCAAACGACGTCGCTGGACGTGCCGTGGTCGACCATGACGCAGTCGCCGCAGGATGCCGCGCGTGCCGACGCATCGCTCGCGCAGCAAAGTGAAAGCGACGAAGTCGGCGGCCCTGCAGAAGACGACGAGGTCGAGATCTCGACAGAGGCCGCGAACGGGCAGGCCGTCGATCCCGCGGCGATCGAAGAACCGGCTGTCGCCGAGGACGAGGAGCCGGCTTTCGGCACTCCGCGCCCCGTGCCGACACCGATGCGCAACACATCGGCCAATCTCGACACCCCATGGTCGCAGGCGCCGACGGCCGCACCCCCCCTTGGCCCCCCCTTACTAAGGGGGGGAACGGAGGGGTCGCCGCTGCCGGAATCCAAGGCCCCCCCCATCGCACAGGTGTCGTCGCCGTTCGATGCCGCACCCGCCGCAGTCGCACGGCCGGCGGACGACCGGCCCGACGTGCACGTCGTGCGGTCCGGCGAAAACTACTGGTCGATTTCGCGCCGGCATTACGGCTCCGGCCGCTATGCGCGGGCACTGGCGATGTACAACCGTCAGCGGATACCGGACGAGCGCCGCATGCAGCCCGGCATGAAGGTGCTGGTCCCGGCCCGCGGCATTCTCGAAGACCGCTTCGCGATGCTGATTCCGGGGTTGAAGCCGGCACGCGCCGTCGACCCCCCCGTCCCCCCCCTTACTAAGGGGGGGCCAAGGGGGGTGCCGCCCGGATTGTTCGTTGCCGCCGACGGCCGGCCGATGTACCGCGTGGGCCCCGCGGATACCTTGGGGGAGATTGCCCGGCGGCACCTGGGCCGCTCGACCCGCTGGCCGCAGATTCTGGAACTCAACCGCGACCGCCTCACAAACCCGCAAAGCCTCAAAATCGGCATGGAGTTGCGGCTGCCGGCCGACGCCAGCCGCGTGCGGGTCGTGCACGAGGACAAGAGCGGCCGATAACACCAGCGGCCGCGCCGGCGGCTCGTTGCAGTCTGCGCGGCTGGCTCCGGACGGAGCCACCAGAGGTTTCAGAACACGCGTCGGGAGGCCGGGGCTGGATCGAAAAACCGGCCGCGGGAGCGCAAGTTCCCGCTGTCGGCGGACGCTCCGACCCTGGCCGACCCGCCGTGTTTTGAACGGCAACAGGGTCAGACCCCTTTGCGGCTCACGCTCTTTCCTCTGTTCTGCGTCGCTCGTCCGCAAAGGGGTCTGACCCCTCCATCCGCTTCGCTCACGCGCGATGTTCTTCCGCTTCGCCTGCGGTCTGTGTCTCGCGGTGCTGGTCGCCGTGGGGGACGTCGCGCTCGAGACGCGTTGCCTGAAGCTGCGCCGCTCGATGACCCGGCAGCATTATCGGCTGGAAGTCTTGCGGGAATCGGCCGTGCGGCTGCGGCTCGAAACGCAAGCGCTGGCGTCTCCCGCCCGCGTGCGCTTGCGACTGGCCGAGAGCGAGGCTCGCTCGTTGCGCGGGGATGCCAGGCCGCAGCCGCGATAGACGCCGCCGGCTTGCAACGGGAAATCGACATGCCGCACCTGCCACGAGCCACCCGGCGCATCGATCCTGCCGCGGGGCAAAACCGGCGGGACGATTCCCGCAGCCTGGCGGTTGTGACGCGGCGGGGAGCCTCGATGGTTCTTGTGCTGGCCGTCGCGGGCCTCGTGCTCGTGGCGCGGCTCGTCCAGCTTCAGGCGATCGAGCGCGAACGGTTCGCGCGGCAGGCCAATCGGCAGCGCTCGGACATCGAGACACTGCCCGCACGTCCCGGCGACATCGTCGACCGCCGCGGACGTCTGCTGGCCACGACGATCACGCGACAAAGCTTGTACGTGGATCCCTCGCGAATCGACGATCCCGCCGCATTCGCCGCGAAACTCGCCGGGGCGCTCGACCTCGACGCGACGGAGCTTGCCGAGCGACTCTCGGCCGCGCGCAGTCGGCGGTTCTTGTGGGTGAGACGGCGGCTGGATGACGACACGACCGACGCCGTGCGGGCCCTCGAACTGCCGTCTGACACGTGGGGATTTCGCGAGGAGTACCTGCGGCGGTATCCGCAAGGGGTCCTGGCGGCGCACGTGCTGGGGCTGCGGGGCATCGACAACCGCGGCCGCGGTGGGATCGAACAGCGGTTTGACGACCTTCTTCGCGGGCGCGACGGTCGCCGCGTCTTGATCCGCGATGCCCGCGGCCGCGCCGTCGAGGTCCGCGACGAGGCCACCACCGCGCCCCTCCAAGGCCGCACGATTGTGCTGTCGCTCGACCTCGTCGTGCAGCTTTTCGTGGAAGAGCAGCTGGATGCGATCGTGGCCGAATGGCAGCCAATCGGTGCGTGCGGCATCGTGATGGAGCCGTCCACCGGCCGCATTGTGGCGATGGCCTCCCGGCCGGTCTTCAATCCTGACCCCGCCTTGGCAGAAGGCGGAAGGCAGACGGCGGAAGGCAGCGAGCAGGAGACGGAACGCGGCGAAAGGCGGCAAGCAGAGCGCGGAAGACCGGAAGCAGACACCGACTCCCCTCTGCCTACTGCCTATCGCCGACCGCCTACCGTTGGTGTCGAATCGGCCGCCTGGAAGAACCTCGCCACCGCCGCCGTCTACGAACCCGGCTCGACGTTCAAACCGCTGATTGTCGCCTGGGCACTCGACCGCGAGACGGTCTCCCCGGATGAAACCATTGATTGCGAAAGCGGCGCCTGGCGGATGGGCCGCCGCCTGCTGCACGATCATCACAGCTACGGCGAGTTGTCGCTGACAGACATCATCGCCCGCTCCAGCAACATCGGCATGGCCAAGATCGGCCAGCGGCTGACGAATACGGAACTGTATCGCGCGACGATGGCCTTCGGCTTCGGACGTCGCACCGGAATCGAATTGCCCGGCGAAGTGGACGGTCTCGTGCGGCCGCTATCGCAGTGGAACAGCTATTCGACCGGCTCCGTGCCGATGGGCCAGGAGATCGCCGTCACGCCGTTACAGCTTGTGGCGGCGCACGCTGCGCTTGCCGGCGGCGGCCGCTGGATCGCACCGCGGCTGGTGCTGGCCGACGTAGATGCTGTCGAGGCGGCGGTCTCGTTCCCCGGACCGGCCGAAGGCCCGCACATGCGCGCTCCAGATGCGGCGGCGCCACTTGTCTCGCCGACCGTCTCGGCCGAAGCGGCCCGCTGGGTTGTGGAAGAAGCAATGACTGCCGTCGTCGAGCGCGGCACGGGCAAGCCTGCGCAGCTCCCGGGCCGCCGCGTCTTCGGCAAGACAGGCACGGCCCAGAAGATCGACCCCGAGACGGGCGGCTACTCGAAAACCCGCAGCGTCTGCTCGTTCGTCGGCGGCGCCCCGGCCGAAGCGCCTCGACTGGTGGTGCTGGTGCTCGTCGATGAACCGCGCGGCGCCAGTGAAGCCGCCGGCGGCCGAGTCGCCGCCGCCGCCGTGGGTCGGATTCTCGATCGCGCGCTCGATTACCTCGGGGAGCCGTAACAGTGCGATGCCGGACTTACTGCCCGTCGGCGGCCTCGCGGGCATCCAGCTCGAGGAATAGTTGCTCGGCCAGTTCGACGAGGGCCTCATCCGAGATCGTTCCTCGATCCACGTGACACATCAGGCACTCCCTGCTTCAACGAAAATGCCGTCCGATGCAGCTTGTGGGACTGGTTGGCCTTGCGCGCGCAGGTCTTCCAGATGCAGCTCAACGGCCTCGTGGATCAGATCGACAGCTTCCTCCCGCGATTCGCCGACGGCGACGCAGCCTGGCAAATCGGGCACGTGAGCGGCCCAGCTTGATTCGCCTTCTTCGATGACAACCAGGTAGCGCATTCGTCAATCCTTGAGACGGTCCTATCCAAACAAACCCATCACCGGCCGTCCCGGGCAGATGACCAGCGGGCGGCCCTGGTTGTCTCGGAACGTCAGTTCCGGCGGCACTCCCAGCGCGTGATAGACCGTGGCCACGAGGTCGACCGGGTGCAGGGCGTCGGCCGCGGGGTAGGCGGCGTGGCGGTCCGAGGCGCCGTAGACCGTGCCGCCGCGGATGCCGCCGCCGGCCAGCACGCTCGTGAAGCAGTTGG
>JAHWKJ010000511.1 GCA_019347905.1 Planctomycetota bacterium | reverse complement strand
GGACGTGCTGGCGAACGCCGGCGGCGTCACGGTCAGCTATTTCGAGTGGGTGCAGAACCGGCAGCATTTCAAGTGGGACTTGTCGCGCGAGCGGCAGGAGCTCGACCGCATCCTGCTGGACAGCTTCGAGAAAGTCTGGAAAATTGCCGAGGAAAAGAAGGTTTCGCTGCGGATGGCGGCATATCTTCTGGGAATCGGCCGCGTGGGACGCGCCACCGTCCTGGGAGGATTGTGAATTGACGACGCACGCCGAGTCGGTGCTGGCGGATTGTCCGCTGTTCACGGGCCTGGAGTCGGCCGAGCGCGACGAGATCCTCGCCGCAATGGAGCGCGAGACGCACGCCGCGGGTGAATTGATCCTGCGCGAAGGCCGTTCGATTCAGATCCTGTGGATCATCACGCGCGGACGCTGCGAGGTCCTCAAGAGCATGACCAGCGGCGGGCACCAGCAACTGGCCGTGCTGGAGCCGGGCGCGGTCTTCGGTGAGATGTCGTTCTTTCATCCCGCGCCGCATTCGGCGTCGATCCGCACACTGACGGAAGTTGAGGTGCTCAGGCTGTCGCGGGAGAAGTACGATCAACTGGCGTGCGACGGCTCCATCGTCGGGTACCGGATGGCTTCGAACGCCGGCCGCGTGCTGGCCGAGCGGCTGCGGCGGATGGACGAATGGGTGTGTGAAATGGTCGCTCGCCCCGGCGGCGAAACGCACCGCGACGAGTGGCGCGAGTTCCAGAAGAAACTCTACACCGAGTGGCAGTTCTGATCGGCCGGTAGGCAGTAGGCAGTCGGCGGAAGGCAGTCGGCGGAAGGCGGCCAGAAGCCCACGGGCTGCGCCCCGTGGGCCGCGGAAACGTGTGGAACGATGACGGCGAAACCTATCGACAACCTGGAGTCCTACGCCCGCGAAACGGCGCGCAAGGCGCGTGAGGCCGCGGGCGAACTTGCGACGGCGACGGGGGCGCAGAAATCGAACTGGCTCCTCCGCTCCGCCGAAGCTCTGCGCCGCCGCACGCCCGAACTCATCGAGGCCAATGCGCGCGACCTCGAGCAAGCCCCTGCGTATGGATTGACGGCCGCCGCCACCGACCGGCTGCGGCTCACGCCCGAGCGCATCGAGTCCATCGCCCAGGCCGTCGAAGAGATCATTCGATTGCCCGATCCTGTCGGCGAGACGATCGACAGCAGCGTGCGGCCCAACGGTCTCGTCGTCAGCCGCGTGCGCGTGCCGCTGGGCGTGGTGTTCTTCATCTACGAATCGCGGCCCAACGTCACCGTGGACGCGGCGGCCTTGTGCGTGAAGAGCGGCAACGCCGTGATTCTTCGCGGTGGAAAAGAGGCGTTTCACTCGAATCGGGCGCTGTACGCGGTGCTCGCAGATGCCCTCGAAGAAGTCGGCCTTCCGCGGGCGGCGGTGCAGCTCGTCGAAACCACCGATCGCGAGGCTGTCGGTCACTTCCTGCGGCTGGCGGAATTCATCGACGTGACGATCCCCCGCGGCGGCAAGTCGCTCATCGAACGCGTGGCCGCCGAAGCACAGATGCCCGTCATCAAGCACTTCGACGGCGTGTGCCACGTCTACGTCGATCGCTCGGCCGATCTGGAGATGGCCCGGCGGATCGTCGTCGACAGCAAATGCCAGCGGCCCGGAGTATGCAACGCGGCCGAATCGCTGCTCGTACATCAAGACATCGCCGCGGCCTTTCTGCCGCAGGTGGCGTCGGCCCTGAACGATCGCGGCGTCGAATTGCGGGCCTGCGACACGACCCGCCGGTACGTTCCCGAGGCCCGTCCGGCGACCGAAGACGACTTCCGGACCGAGTATCTCGATTTGATCCTGTCGGTGAAGACGGTCGATGACCTCGACGCCGCCATCCGCCATGTCAACGACTACGGCTCGCACCACACGGACGCGATCGTCACGAACGACCTGGCGGCCTCGCAGCGCTTCGCCGCCCGCGTCGATTCGGCCGCGGTGCACGTCAACGCCAGCACGCGGTTCAACGACGGCGGCGAGTACGGCCTGGGAGCGGAGATCGGCATCAGCACCGACAAGTTCCACGCCCGCGGCCCCTGCGGCCTGCGCGAACTGACCAGCTACAAGTACATCGTGCACGGCAGCGGCCAGACCAAGGGCGGGTGATCGTCTCCTTCCGACGACTATAATTGCGGATGTGAAACAAAAGGCCGCTTGAGCTGCGCGAGGGTGCTGCAATGAGTACGGTTCTTGAAATCCAGGATGTCATGACGCTGGAAGAGGCGGCGGCCTACCTGCGCGTGACCGAGGAGCAGGTCGAACGGCTCGCCGGCAAAGAAATCCCGGCCCGCCAGATCGAGGGCCAGTGGCGCATCCTGCGCAGCGCCGTCGATGACTGGCTGCGAAACGGAAAGCGGAAGCGGACGTCACGCGAGGTGCTGATGGATCAATTCGGAGCGCTCGCTGATGATCCATATCTTGAGGACATGCTCAAGCAGATCTATCGAGAGCGCGGTAGACCGGAGTCGGAAGAGGATTAATGTACCTGCTGGATACCGACATGCTCTCGTACGTGCACGCGGGTCATCCTCGAGTCCGCGAACGGTTTGACCGGACACACAAAAGTTCGACGGTGGCGGTGACTGTCGTCACTAAAGCCGAGAGCCTGCGAGCGCGATACGATTATCTTCTGAAGGCCTCGAATGCCGAGCAATTGCTACGAGCGCAGGAACTCTTGTACATCAGCGAGCGGCTTTTCGACGATCTGCCCATTGTGCCCATGGACGAGGTGTCGGTTGCAGAATTCGAGAAGCTCCAAAAGCGCAAAGGACTGAAGAAAATCGGCCGCGCCGATCTGTTGATCGCGAGCATCGCCCTGTCCCGGCAGGCAACGCTCGTGACGCGCAACCTCAAACACTTCCGCAAGGTTCCCAACCTGCGGCTCGAAAACTGGATGGACTGATCCATCTCCGACGACCAACACCGCGTCACCGGCACGGAGGCCTGAAATGAGCGACGTACTCAGCCAGAGCGAGGTCGAGTCGCTGCTGGCGGCGCTGGAAGCCGGCGAGCGCGGATCGTCTCGTGCGGCTGCAGCAGCAGTCAAGGGAGTGGCCGGCAAGGTCCGCCAGGGGCCGCCCGTCGTCCCTTACGACTTCAAGCGGCCGGAGCGCGTCTCGAACGAGCAGATGCGCGCCTTCCACGCGCTGCACGAAAGCTTCGGCCGCGAGTTCGGCGCCGCGCTCAGCAGCATGCTGCGGACGATCGTCGAGGTGCGGCTGATCAACGTGGAGCAGCTCACCTACAGCGAGTTCGTCGCCGCCGTCAGCAACCCCACCTGCTTCAACCTGCTGAGGTCGAAATCGCTCGACGGGCACCTGATTCTCGACATCAACCCCTCGATCCTGTTCCCGATCGTCGATCGCCTGCTGGGCGGCGGGCGCGAAGCGCAGGTTGCGCTGCCGACGCGCGCACTGACAGACATCGAGCGGCGGCTGGTGTCCCGCGTCACGTCGCTGGCAACGGCCGGCCTGGAGCACGCCTGGAGCAACCTCTGCTCGCTGGAGTTGTCGATCGACCAGGTCGAGACGAACCCCCAGCTCGTGCAGATCGTGCCGCCCAACGAAGTGGTGGTGCTGGTGTGCTTCGAGATCGCCATGGGCGAATCGCGGGGCATTGTGAATCTCTGCATTCCGTTCAATACAATCGAACCGTTGGCCGGCAAGCTGTCTTCCGACGCCTGGTCGACATACACCCGCCGCACCGCCGATCCGGTGCAGAAAGCCAACTTGGAGGCGGGCGTGAGTCGTGCCGGTGTGCGGATGGTCGTCGAACTCGCCCGCACCACGTTATCCGCCGGCGAGGTGATGGGTCTGGCGGTGGGAGATGTGATCGTCACCGATCGCGAGCCGGCGCGCGGACTGGACGTGTTGATCGAATCGCGGCCGATGTTCCTGGCGTTTCCCGGCCAGTATAAGGGTCAGAAGGCGATCCGCATCGGCCGCGTGCTCGAGAAGCCCCGCGCGCCGGCAGCGCCTCAGACCGGCAGTGACACCGCGGCGCGGAAAGGCGAACATGGAACGGCGAGTCCTTAACCATCGAATTGAGGGTTCGTCTCCATGAGTTGTCGCCGCTGAACCGCCGATGATCGCGTCGTTCACCACGCTGCCGCCCGCGACGACGGCGGTATTGTTCGCCGCGATTGGGCTGGTCGTCGGCTGGCTGATCGACCTGTGGTGCGACCGGCTGCTGGTTCCTAGTGACGGCCTTGAGGCGGCCACAGTCACGGGACAACTCAGCGATCGCCGCAACCCGCTGGGGCGCGTCGCGATCAGTGCCGCAACGGCTGTGCTATTCGGCGCCTTTGTGTACGCACAGCTCGTCTGGCAGACGCAGAAGGTCGACGAAGTCCGGCCGGACGAATTCTGGAAGTACGGCCGCATCCTCTACCACCTCGCGCTCATCGTGCTCCTGGTCGCCGCCACCATCGCCGATCTGCGCGACTACACGATCCCCGACGCCGTCACGCTGCCGGCTGTGATCCTCGGAGTGGGGATCGCCACCCTGTCCGGCGATCTGCAGATGATGCACCTGTGGGTGGACGCGAACGCAGAGATCCCCCGCCTTCGCGGTCCGTTCATCCCGGAGTGGATCAAGGCC
>JAHWKJ010000047.1:2402-17564 GCA_019347905.1 Planctomycetota bacterium | reverse complement strand
GGTGTTCGCGCGAGCCATTCAGCACAACCGGCGGGCAGCACTGAGACAATGCCGCCTCCAGCCGGTCGCGGAGAGCCCGGATTCGCGGGGTCCGGTCCCGTCGGTTCGCTTCCCAAAGCTGAAGTGCCTGCGCCATGCCGGCGATGAGAGCCACCGGTTCGGTGCCGGGCCGGCGGCCGGACTCCTGATGCCCGCCGAACAACCAGGGCGCCAGCTTCACGCCGTCTCGCACGAGGAGCGCCCCCACGCCTCGCGGACCGTGAAACTTGTGCGCCCCCAGCGCGAGAGTTGTCGCCCCCAGTTCACCGAAATGCACCGGAATCTTGCCCACGGCCTGTACGGCGTCGAGATGCAGCGGCACCCCCTCGCGGCGGCAGCGCTCCGAGAGCGCGGCGACGCCCTGCACCACGCCCGTCTCGTTATGGGCCAGAATCACCGTCACCAGCCGCAGTCGGTCCCACGGCAAACGGTCGAAACGATCTTCGCGAAGCCGCCCCTCTTCGTCGACGTCGAGGGTGACGAGCGACCAGCCGCTCTGTTCGAGGTGCCGGCAGGCCTCCATGGTGGCGGGATGCTCGCCCGCCGTGAGTGCGATTGTCCGACGTGTCCCGACGGCGGCCGATCCCGGCGTCGCGCCGGTCAGGCCGAACACCGCCAGGTTCGTCGCCTCGGTCCCGCCGCTGGTGAAGACGATCTCGGACGGCTTTGCTCCCAGCACTGCGGCCGTGGATTCCCGAGCCTCTTCGAGCACGATGCGTGGGGGCCGCCCGGCCGCGTGGCGGCTGCCGGGGTTGCCGTACGTCTCGCGGAATTGCTGCGCCATCAGCTCGACGACCTCCGGGTACGGCCGCGTGGTCGCGTTATTGTCGAGATAGATCAGGCTGCGGTCGGTCATGCTTGTCGTGACCCGCGTAAGCGGGCCTGGATGGCGACGTGTCCCTCGTGGACCGCCTGATGGCGGTCACTACCAACAGCAGGTTAGCAGCCGCCGCGCCGCTCCGCGATGGAACGCTTGCGCGTGCCCAGCTCCAGCAGCTTTTCAATTCAGGAACACATCAACCCGAAGCGTCAGCGAGGGAGTTGGGCAAGGAACGGAGGTTCCACGTCGCCCTCGCTGACGCTTCGGGTTGATGTGCGAGAACGTTATCGGAACTCCGCCAGCAGCCGCGCCCAGCTTGCGCGTTCGCGTCGAGGAGACACGAGCGGCCGCAGGCTTCGGCAGCTCCGCTCCAGCGTTCTGAGGAAGGCGCGATCTTCTTCGCAGCGGCGCATGAGCGCGGTCAGTTCGCGCGTGTCTCCGGCCGTAAAGAAACCGGGATAATTCTCGCCCAGCAAGCCGATCGAGCCGGAGATGCGCGAGGAGACCACCGGTACGCCCGCCGCGATTGCCTCGGAAACGACGTTGGCACCTCCTTCCATTCGCGAGGTCAAAGCCAGCAGGTGGCTGCGGGCGAGCCGGCGGCGAACCTGCCAACGCGCTAGTTCCCCCAACCACAGATAGCGGGGATTGCGTCGCATTTCCTCCCGGGCGCGGCGTTCCATATCGGGCGTGAGCGCCGCGCCCATGTGCACGACCCGGATCCGCGATGTTTCCGGCAGATGACGCGCGGCCGCCGCCGCACGGAAGGGATCCTTCACCTCCCGCAGGTGTCCGATCGCGCACACCTCGAACGTCCCCGTCAGGCGTCGAGGACGAGCCGGCGGCCGCTCCACCGACTGGTAAATGACTCGCGCCTTCGCGTGCAGCGGTGTCGGCAGTTGCGTGAGGCCGTGCGGCTGCAACACAACCAGCCGATCCGCCAGCTCGAGGCTCCGCCGCGCGACGCCCGGCCGATGGATGTCGCCGTACAGGTCCGTCCCCGTCAGCGCCAGGATGACGGGGCGCCGCGGACAAGCCTCGCGAAAGCGGAAGATGGAGGCGGCACTCTTGCGCGCGTGCAGTGCCACCAGCAGGTCGTATCGTGTCCCGCAGAACTCATCGCCGAGGATCACGCGGTGCCCGAGCGAGCGCAGCAACCTTCGCCAGCGCTCGGCCGTCACACGGTTGCCGCTGCGCGAGCCGCGCGGAGCCGGAGTGACGATTAGAACGCGCATGCGTCGACCATTCGAGGGGCGGGGGCGGGGGGTCAGACCCCTTTGCGGTTCACACGTCTTCCATCGGCTGGCATCGTTCGTCCGCAAAGGGGTCTGACCCCATCGCTCACGATCGCTTTGCTCAATCGCAACGCTCGCAACTGCGAAAGCCCGCCCACACGTCGCGGCGGTCGGGCGTGTAGTAATTCCGCCAGGTGTTGCGGATCAGACGCGAACTCGTGGCCCAGCAGCCGCCGCGGAGCACCTTGTGCGAACCGAACCACGGCTGCGAATACTCGCGGTAGGGATCGGCCTCGAAGCCCGGATACGGCAGAAAATCGCTGGCCGTCCACTCCCAGACGTTTCCGATCATCTGGCGGCAGCCGAACGCACTATCGCCCGCCGGCAAGGCGGCGACGGCAATCGTTCCGGACGTTCGGCCGTCAAGATTCGCAGTGGCGGCCGTGGGAAAACCGTCGCCCCAGGGGAACCGCCGCTTCAAATTGGAAAGTCCGCCGGTCACGTCGTCTGGAACCCCGGCGGCCGCAGCCTCCCATTCCGCCTCCGTCGGCAGCCGGCGCCCGGCCCAGCGGCACCAGGCGTCGGCCTCGTACCAATTGACGTGGATCATCGGCCGCTCGACTTCCAGCGGCACCCACTCGTTGAAGTGCCGCCGCAGCCAGCCGGTCCCGTCGCGCCGCCAGTAGACGGGGCAATCGGCACAGGCTGCGGCGCGCCACTGCCAGCCGGCATCATTCCACAGCTCGCGCCGCTGGTAGCCGCCGTCGGCAATGAAATCGGCGAACTGCTCCTGGGACACGGCAGTCGTTGAAATCTTGAAACCATGCAACTCGACCGGGTGCGCCCACTTCTCGTTGTCGAACACGAACCGGCCGTCATCGTCTGCCCCCAGCAGGAAGACTCCGCCGGGCACTGCGACGTCACCGGCGCGTCCGGGGCAAGGCAGATCTCCGGGTGCCAAGGATGGGTCGAGCGGCGGGAGCGCCGGCGGCGGATAACCCAGCGTCTGCCGCGTGTACAGGAACGCCTCACCATGCATGTCTTCGTGGAAGACGGCGTACTGCGCGAAGTATGCGAGGCGCCCGTCGCCGGAAGTCGCGTGCAGCGCTTCGAGAACGCGGTCGCGGACCCTGTTCATGTACGCGAGCGTTCCCGGCCGTGAAGGCAGGGACAGGTCCCAGCGCGTGTCGTGGCCCACCGCAGCGGAGTCGTACAGCACATCGACGTCGGGCTGTAGCGGCTCGCGGCCCAGCGCGTGCCGGAGAACCCACTTCTCGTAAAACCAGGCGATGTGCCCCAACTCCCACAGCAGCGGATTGACGCTCTCGCAGCGCGGTCCCCGCAACTGCTCGTCGGTGAGGTCGCCCACCAGGTCGAGCGTCCGCGCACCCGCGTCGAGCACCCACTCGGCGAGCGTCTGCGCATCGACGGTTGTCGAACGACCCATCGTCACCGGCATCGTCGAACTCTTCCGGTCCATCCCGTTTCCGGTCATCTTATACGCCAAGCCGCCGCTTTCAGGAAACCGGCCCGATGACGCCAGCGCCGCTCGACATTCACGCGGCTTCGGAAGCCGAACGACTCGAAGCCTACCGTAACGTCCACGACGTGTGGAGCGGAGGCCTATCTTTGGACGAGCACCTGCGCAAGCGGCTGGCGTCGGTTCAGCACAACCGGGCGCGGTGGTTCGTCGGCTGCCTGGACAGCCGCGTCGTCAGTTCGCTCGCCCTGTACCCGCTGTCGTTTCACGTTCGAGGCGAGGTCGTCGCGGGAATCGCGATCGGTTCGGTGCACACCGTCGCCGAACACCGCGGCCGCGGCTTCGCGCGGCAGCTCATGGCTCATGCCGAACGCGTGGCGTCGCAGGAGGGCGCAGCGTTGAGCGTGCTGTATTCGGACATCGATCAGAAATACTACGCACGGCTCGGTTACCAACTCTGTCCGTCGATGCACATCCAGGGTCGCAGACACGACGGCGCTCCACTGGGTCGCATCACAATGGGTGCCGCGTCGGATGCTATCCTCGTCGAGGTCGATCCCCAGCGCGAATTGCCGCGGCTGATGGAGTTGTACGAGACCCATCACCGACGGCTCGCCCTGTCGATCGCGCGCAACGAAGATTACTGGCGATACCTGCTGGCAAAGAATCCCGGCGACGCATTCTTCGGGCTGCTGTCCTCCGCGCGAGAACTGGTCGCCTGCGCCCGCACCGCGAGCGTCGCGAACACCAACCTGGTCAAGCTCCGGGATCTGGCGCTTGCAGAGGATTCCGACGCGGCGATGGGCCGGCTGCTCGACCTGCTCCACGCGGAGTTGCACGCGCGGCGTCAGACGCTAATGAGTGGCTGGCTGCCGGACACGCCTGCCGTGCGCGAGCGGTTCCAACTTCTGCCGCGGCCGGATGAGATTACCATGCTCAAGAGCCTCAAGTCCTCGCCGCCTGTGACGAATGAGATGCTGCTGGCCGCGGCGCACTTTCACGAAATCGACCACGTTTAGCCGCGACAGAGGAGCACGGGTGGGTTGGGTGGCACTGGCAGCTCGCCTGCCAGTGTCGAGTGGTTCTCACGCAAGCAATACTTCACGGAGCTTTCGCACACGTTTGAGCTCTCGCACGGGATGACGAGCATCCCGTGGCACGCACAATCCACGTCGCGGCGGAACGGTTTTCCCGCGGCGTGGGGCCACTACAATGGGTTCGTTCGATTTCACCGACTCGTGACTGCGAGGCGCGATTGTGGCGACTGTTCCTGCTCCCCCACCGGCTGAGGCCGCTCGATCGAATCCCGCGCCGCCGTCCGCGGGGCGATGGATCGTCATGGGGATGTTTGCGTTCGGATTCGTCGCCACCGCGGTGCTGTGGTTGTACTGGGAGTTGCACACGCGGCCGTTCCGTCCGCTGCAGGACGCCATCGCCGCCCGGTTCGTTGATTCCAACCCCCGCGTCCAGGGTGGGCAGCGGAAGATGCACAAGCAAACCCCGCGGCTGCTGGAAATTGTGATGCGGGTGCCGTTCGACCCGAAGCGCGACATCGCCGCCGCGCAACAGACGGTGGACGTCGTCCTGGGGCTGGCCCGCCGCCACGTTGCGGACCTGGAAGCGTACGAACGCTTGGAAGTTCATCTCTTCCAGCCGGTGCCGGAGAGCGACCCGCGGATTGAGCTCGTGACGCGCGAATTGAATGGCAGCCTGGGCGACCGCTCCCGTTGACGTCGCTCGAAGCGCAGCTCGTCTCAGCGGGTGGATGTTGCCGCGCCCACTTCGACGACCGTCAGCGGGGCCGTGGCCGTCACGGGCCGGCCGCGCTCGTCCGGCATCGTCGCCTCGATCGACAGCGGCGCATTGAAGTCGGCGTGGGGGCCATTGCTGAAACGCACGAGCAGTTCGCCCTGCGTGCCGTTGGCCGGGATCTCGATCGGCTCCGCCGAGACGCCGTCGAGGTGTGCTGGCACATCGAGCGACACGCGCACCGGACCGCTCAGCCCCGAGCCGCGGCCGACCTGCACGGCGACCGTCACGCCACCGCCCGGCTCGAGCGGGATCGTGCGGCGGAGCGGTTCCACGCTCAGCCGGCCGGGATCGGTCAGGATGATGATCTGGTCGTTCTGCGCTGCCGAAGTGTACGTGACCTTGTGCGGCCGTCCGCCGGCATCGGTCACCATGCCCACAGCCATCAGTTGCGAGCGGCTGGTGCGGCCGACTTCCATCCAGGGAGCGAGCGTCACCGGGTATTCGAACGACGTTCCGCCGGGCGGGACGACAATCGTCGGCCCCGTCACGCCCTGCAGGTGCCGGATCTGCTTGTCCGCCAGGCTGATCTCAATGGAACCGTCGAAGCCGCCGCGCTCCAGCGTATACGACCGCGAGTAAACCGAGCCGCGGGGGGCGAAGCGGCTCTCGAACGTGCCGACGAACTTGAACGGCGTGGGCATGGCGACGGCAAGCACGAGCGCTTCGGCGGCCGGTTCGCCGCGGTCGTGCACGGCGGTGGCGGTGAGGACGTTCTCGCCGCTCATCGCCCGGCCCGTCAGCGAGATCGACCTGACGTCAATCGCTGCGTCGGCGGCCGCTTTGAACGTGATTTGTGCGGCGTTCTGCTTCGCAGCGATCGTGAGTCCGTCAGCAGTGACGCCGCTGGGCAGTCCCGCGACTTGAAGATCGATCTGCCCGTCGAAGCCGCCGGTGCGCTCCACGTCGACCTTCAGCTTCGTTTCCGCGCCGCGCTCGACTGTAATCGCATCGCTCGGTAACCGCAGACCGAAGCCCGGTCGCTCCTGAGCGCCATCGCCGGTGACGACCCACAGCCGATAGGCGAACTCCTCTCCGCCGCGCGAATCCAGCCGTTCCGCAACCCGGACGGCGTAGGTGCCGTCGGCCGGCGCTTTCCAGACGAGGGCCGAGTCGGTCTGACCGCGGGCGATGTCATCGGCGCTCGCCAGTTCTTTCCCCTCCGCGTCGAGAATCGCCAGCACCGAATCGAGCGGCGTCCCCAGCCGCGCCGCACGCAGGTCGAATTCAAACGTCTGGTCTTTCGCGGCCGTGAAGTTCCAGACATCAACGTCGCCCGGCTGGCCGATGCGGCCATTGAACGCCGCCGGCACTGCCAGCGGCGCGCTCCCGGCTGCCGCGTCGTTCGGTTCGCTCTCGAGGTGTTCCGGCAGGTCGCCGGTTTCGAGCAGCACAGGCTGCATCGTGCGTCCGCCGATTATCGGGCGGTACTCGATCGCTTCCGGCGCATCGGCTGGGATCTCGATGTTGGCGGCCTGCTCCGGCAGGTTCGCGCCCTCAAGCTCCAGCCGCAGGTTTTCGCCGCGGCGGCCGCCCAAAGGGAAAACGCGGTCCAGATACGGCCCGGCGGCGACGGTCAGTCGGTAGATGAAATGCTGCAGCCCGTCGAAGTTCACGTCGTGGATCCGCAACTCGTAAACGCCATCGGCCGCGGCCGTGAACCGCAGGAGCGAATCGGGGCCAAGCAACTGATCGTCATTCTCGGCGATCGGCCGTCCGGTGGGGTCGCGGACTTCGAGCCGGCTGTCGAGCGGCGAACCCAGCCGCCCGGCGTGCACTTCTGCCGTTATGGTT
Source organism: Planctomycetota bacterium (assembly GCA_019347905.1). Classification (GTDB taxonomy): domain Bacteria; phylum Planctomycetota; class Planctomycetia; order Planctomycetales; family Planctomycetaceae; genus JAHWKJ01. Next base: position 10,387 of record JAHWKJ010000047.1, on the reverse strand, counting down.
TCGCCCGCTTTCGCCGCGAACGTCCAGACGTCCACGTCCTCGCGGGGGAAAATCCGGCCGTTGATGGTGACCGGCAGCGTCACCCGCACGGGCAGCGGATCGCCATCGATCTCCTGCTCCACAACTTCCGGCAGTTCGCCCACGACGAACTTCAGCGACGGCGTCACACCCTGCGAGTTCCACACCCGCCAGTAACGGCCGCCCAGCGGTGCATCGGCGGCCAGCTTCACCGTGCCGAGATAATCCTTCGGGTAATCTTCGCCGCGCTGCGAGGCTGGCAGGGGAATCCGCGGCCCTTCAAACCAGATGGTCTGGGTGCGCTCGATCCGCGGCGAAGCCTCCACGCCCGGTCCGGAAATGGCAAAGGCGCAGCCCTCGTGCAGGTAATGCCCACCTACGCGAAACGTCACCGTCGTCCCCCGCTGCCCGCCGGCCGGAAAGATATACGACACGGACGGCGGCTCGGCGCGGAGAGTCTGTGATGCGCACGCCCCACACACAATTGCCGCTGTCAGGACGTGTCGTACCACTCTCTGTAACGTCATTGGAAATCGGCCTTTCATCAGACGGATTCGACGTACTTCGCTACGCGCATCGACTGGGTGACGACTTTCACCATCCCCACGACGACGAGCAGCATCAGCCATTGTTCATTCGCGACCGTCCAGCCCAGGAATAGCAGCGCAAAGATCCCGCCGCCAACGCCGCTGAGGTAGTACACCCAGAGCTGTCGCAGCAGCAGCAACAGCCCGAAAGCGATGAGAAAGCCTCCAAACCAGTAGGCGCCTTCGAGCACCCGCCGTTGATGATCGTTAGGCACGTCTTCGGACATCCAGACGAGCAACGGCAGACCAATCGTCAAGACGCCCATGGCGATCCAGAAGGCGATCAAGGCGACCGATTCCTTCTGAAACTGCTCGTACACCGCCGGACGTTTGCGGCGAAGCCGTTCCACGGCGGACAGCCCCGGGCTGCGCCGTCCGCCGGAGCGTGCGTTGCGTCCAGCCGGCGAACGCCGTGGCGGAGCCCCCTCGCCGGGTGGTTCCCAATCCGGATCGTCATCCGCATCTGCAAATCGTTGCTGCCGTTCGCGGCGACGTTTCCTGCCGGGCACGGGAATGGGACCCCCGCACTCCTTGCACCAGATCCGCGTGCCGGCACGCTCTTCACCCACGCGATAGCCGTGTCCGCAGTCGGGACAGTTGACCAGAATCGCCATGGCCCGCCCCCCCACAAGGATTGTGGACGGCAGTATACAGGCTGAGTCCGGCTGAAACGAGCCAGACGCCCAGCGCGTCCACCGGAACCCCCTCCCGCCGGCTTCTCGAAGCCGAATGGCAGCACCATGCGACGCGTTGACGCCTGGCCTCCGACGCGGCTATCGTAAAAGCATGACAACGCGGACCGAGTCAGAGCTGGCACAGTTCCAGCGTTTCCTCGGCGCGTGCCTTGAGAATGGACACGCGGCGCTCACTCCTGAGGAATCCGTGGTCGAATTCCGGGGTTGGCAGCGCGAGTTGGAACTGTTGCGCCAGGAACTCAGCGCGCCGCTGCAGCGATCGACGCGCGGAGAAGGCCGCGAACTCGATCTTGAGCGCTTCCTGCGAGATCGACGCAACGCCGGCTGACGGAGCGCGTGCTGATGCCGGTCATCCTGTGGGATCCCGTTTCGTCTCAGAAACCGGCTTCCGCCGCGAGGCGCTTGACGCTCTCGATGACAGGCCGGTAGCGAGCGACGGCCAGTTCGTCGGGCCGCAGCGAGTGGGTCGCGATGACGCGGCGGTCGCGGTAGAGCACGATCGTGACGGCCGCGTCGGAGTGCACGTTCTGGCACGTGGGAGACGCGACGGCTTCCCCCGCCACGCACAGCGGCGTTGCGATGCGGTTCTCGAAGGCGAACGTCTGCACGCGGCCGGTGGCGGGAAAGCCCTCGTCGCTGAGCAGCACGCCGAAGCTCTTGAGGCCGCTCGCGCGGTTACGTTCGACGAGCCGATCCACGTTTCGGAACAGCGACTTCAGCTCCGGGCCGACCTGCCGCAGCAGGATCATCACCACCGGCCGGTCGCCATGGCGGCAGACATAGCACACGGATTTGTTACGCAAGGGGCCGGTCACCGCGCGGACATAGAACGTGGGCACGTAGTCGCCGGGGGCGCGGCCTGAGGCGATCGTCGTGGAATGCTCCGGGTCCGCTTCGGTGCCGGCAGCCGCAGCATCGGCCGGAGCGCCCGAAACCGCCGCGTGTGGCGCAGCGAGAAGCACTGCGACGCTCGCCGATCCGCACAGCCAGCGCGCGTGGCGGACAGAACTCTCAAGTAGCCGACGAACGAACATGGCACCATCTTTGACGAAGGCCTGCGTTCGTGCAAGAACGATCTGGTGATCCCGTCCACTTCCTTGTCTCGCGCGCGGGCGACTGGTACTTTCGACCGCGGTCGCGGCGGGTTGTCGCTCATCCGGCTGCAACTCGACCCTGAATCTGCGGCCCAAACCATCGCCCTCTGCCGACGGAGAATCCTATGCGCGGCGAGAACCGCTTTCACACGGCCACGGGATGTGCGGCTCTGGTCGTCTTCGCGACTTTGGCGGCGAGCAGCGCAGCCGTCGCCCAGGAGAAGGTCGACGAAGACCAGCACATCACGCACGGGCCGATTCTGGGCCGTCTCAGCTCGCAGGGCATCGGCGTGTGGGCCCGCACGAAGTTGGCCGGCACGTTCGGCGTACGGTACGGCACCGCTTCCGACCGGCTCGATCAGGAAACGAAGCCGATCCCCACCAGCCTGGCGCACGACAACACCGGCTGGGTCTACATCACGGGGCTGAAGCCGGGTACGAAGTACTGGTACGAGCTGTTCCTGCCCGAGAACCCCGGCCTCACGGGCCGCGGCGGCTCGTTCCGCACGCTGCCCGACTCGCGCGACTTCGTCGATGCGCGACGCAACCCGCGGGGACTGTTCAATTTCAAGTTCGAGTTCGCCTGCGGCAACAACCAGAACCTCGCCCACTCCAGCGGTCCGGGGCTGCCGGGCTTCGCGACGATGCTCGAGCAGCTCGACGGCGAGATCGACTTCGCCATCCTCAACGGCGACTGGCTCTACGAGTCGCAGCGCGCCTACAGCCCCGAAGCTTGGCGGCGGCAGGTGTCGCGGCCGGGCGAGGAGATCGAACTCCCCCACGTCGTCCAGGTCGCTCCCACGATCGTGGGCGTGTGGGAGAATTACAAGCACTTTCTCAGCCAGGGCGAGAACCTGTCGCACTGGCATCGCAAGGTGCCTTCGTTCTTCACCTACGACGACCACGAGATGCTGAACGACATCAGGGGCGCCGGCTCGCCGGGACTCCGCGACCGCCGGGCCACGTTCCGCGATATCGGGGCGCGGGCGTGGTACGACTACCTCGCCTGGTCGAACCCTACGACCTTCACGCAGCCGGTCCACTTCGGCACGGCGAAGCTCGAACAGGGCAGCGACATACTGGTGGACGAAGCCGCGGACTTCACCCGGCTCGACCTGTCGCAGGCCAACAACCTGCACGTGCACTGGGGCACGGCCACGGCGGGCGTCAACGACAACGCCCTCGACGGCCAGGGCGGCGTGCCCAATGCCGGCGTGTACCGCATTGTGGAAGTGCTCGACGAGCACCGGCTGAAGATCGAGCCTGCGGCCGACGCGGACGCCGAGGCCGATGCGTATTCCATCGGCCGCCGCAGCTACTTTCGCATGTCGATTGCCAACTGCGACTTTTTCGTCTGCGACACGCGCGGCCAGCGGCAGATGCACGACGTGAAGGACCCCTCGAAGCCGGGCCTCTCGATGCTCGGGCCGGTGCAGCGCGACTGGCTGATGGAAGGTGTGAAAGCCAGCGACGCCGACTTCATCTTCGTCGTCTCGTCGGTGAACTTCATGGTGCCGCACGTGGGCGGCGGAGCGATCCGCACCGTCAACAAGGACGATGCCTGGACGGTGTTCTTCGACGAGCGCGAGAAGCTGATCGAGCTGTTCGATTCGCTCGAGAAGCCCGTGTTCGTCCTCACCGGCGACTTGCACAACAGCTTTGTCATCAAGATCACCGACAACGTGTGGGAGATGGCCTCGGGGCCGCACAACTCGAACAACCACTGGTACACCGATGAAGGCGACCGTCCCGCCAACGGTACGTTCCAGTACGGTCCGCGGCCGTGCGAGATCCGCTGGTCGACGTGGTTCTCAGACGACATTCCTCGCGGCCAGCTTCTGCATCCCACGTTCTGCGTCGTGCAGGTGAACAACGTCTTCGACAACCCCGTGAAGCTGGGGGGCGAATCGCGCTGGTTCGCCTTTCCACGGCCGCAGGTCGTGTTCCAGTACTACGACGGCCGCACCGGGAAGCTGCGCTATGCGGAGTCGGTCCTGGCGGCGGAGCGGAAGGAGTAGACGCCGGCGGAAGGAACGTGACGCGTGCTCCGCATCCTGTGCCTGTGCGGCAAGACGATCGGCCACGGCGTGTGCCGCTTTCTCCTGGAGCGGCCGCACGAACTGCGGTGCGTGGTCAACGAGGGAGAACGGCCGGGCGAGTGGTACCGCACGCCGCGCGAACTCTCGATCGAGGAGCTTCCGCTGGCTGACGCCGCCGCCTGGCAGCCGGACCTGATTGTGGTCGCATTTTACGACCGCATTCTGCCCGAGAGCCTGTTCGCCCTCCCGCCGCTGGGCGCGTGGAACCTGCACCTGGGCGACGCGGAACGCTACCGCGGGGCGTATCCCAACATCTGGGCGCTCGCCAACGGCGATACCGAGTACGCGGTGACGCTGCACCGCATCGATGCCGGCATCGATACAGGCCCAATTCTGGCGAAGCGCCGCTTCCCGCTGCCGCCGGACATGACCGGCCGCGAGTTGTACGACAAGATGACCGAAGAAGGCCTGCGGCTGTTCGCGGAGTGTTTCGAGGAGCTCGTCAGCGGCCGGGCACTTGTTGCCGCACAGCCACAATCGAACGCCGCCGCCCGCACGCACTATCGCCGCGAACTGACGCACGAGTTGGCCGTGTCCGACGAGTTGAAGAATCGCGTGCGGGCGCTGACCTTTCCGCCGTTTCCGCCGCCGTACTTCCACATCGGCCGGCGGAAGTTCGCGATCGTGGAGGCTCCGGATTGATCGTGCCCCCAACTCAGAACGGCTCGCGTTCGTCGCCCAATTCGAAGCCGAAATCGGCCAGCCGTAGTTGCGGCCGCCAGCCCAGGAGTTCCTCAGCGCGGCCCAGATCCCACCGTTCGCCCGCGTCGGGGCCGACGATGGTCGCCACCTCGAAACCGGCGGCCGGTGTTTCCAGGGCGAGCCGATACGCCTCCAGCAGATCGGCGAATGCCGGCCACTGCGGCCGCACCTTTCGGCCGTGCCAGTGGGGATCGCCGGGATCGATCGGCTTGGCGATCCGCAGGCACACGATGGACAGGTCCCACGTGCGGGCGGCGTATTCGCAGACCGCTTCCGCCAGTTGCTTGGTGAGCGCGTACGTCCCTGTGGGTCGCGGCGGCGCATTCCCGGCGATACGGGCGCCCGGCGGATAACCCCACGCGACCATCACGCTGCTGGTGTGCACCACCCGCCGCACGCCCTCTCGGGCGGCGGCGGCCAGCACATTCATCGTCCCGCGGACGTTGACGTCGAATCGCCGCTGATTGAGGACCTCGTCCTCGACCTCGCCCTCGGCCCCAGTGGCGATTGCCAGGTGGACGATTGCCTCGACGCCGCGTACGGCCTCAGCGGCCTGCACCGGATCGGTGACGTCCAGCCGCAGAATGCGGCTGTTCCCGCCGCCGGCGGCCACCACGTCCGCCGCTCGCACGTCGTGCCATTTTTCAAGAAATGGCACGAGTTTCGCCCCCACATAACCTGCCGCACCGGTCACCAGCACGCGCATGCCAACGCCCCTCGGAAAATCACTCAGCGGAAGCCCGGAAAAACCAACAACGTTGCCCTCAGAGGCGTAGTAAATGGGCGAACATATGAATCGACACTGATACCGTTGGCCGGGGAGAAATGAAAGGTTCTTCCCTGCCAGGAGGCAAATAGATCAAATGACGAGCACCACCGAGACCCGAACACAGCGGCGCAAGCGAATCGCGGCCGCCCGCGAGCGGCACGAGCAGCGCGAGCGCGCCCGCCGGCTTGTCGAACAGCCGATCGACTACATCGGCCACGAGTCGTTCGATGATCCCAAGGCTGCGGCCGAAATCCTCGGCCCGGAGCCGGTCAGCAACGGCGCGCGCCTTCCGCGCGCCCCGGAAGGCCTGCCGCCGTATCTGGCGGCCCTGTACCGCTTTCCGCTCCTGACCCGCGAGCAGGAAGCCTACTACTTCCGCCGGATGAACTTCCACAAGCACCGGGCGGAGAAGCTCCGCCAGCGGCTCAATGTCTCACGCCCCAGCCGCAAAGCCATGGATCAGATTGAGGACGATCTGCGGCAGGCGAGCGACATCAAAAACCTGCTGGTCCGTCGGAACCTGCGGCTGGTGGTTTCGATTGCCCGCCGCTTCGTGCGGCGGCCGGCAGACTTTTTCGAGCAGGTCAGCGACGGCAACCTCTCGCTGATGAAGGCGGTGGACAAGTTCGACTACAGCCGCGGCTTCAAGTTCTCGACTTACGCCACGTGGGCCGTTCAGCGGAACTTTTCGCGGTCGATCCCGGCCGAGCAGACGCAGCTCAGCCGCTTTCGCACCGGCACGGACGCGCTGTTCCACGAGCGGCACGCCCAAGGCTCGAGCCAGTTCGCGCAGGAGCATACCAACCTCCAGCAGCGTCGGGCGATCCTCGACATCCTGCGGCAACTCGACGGCCGCGAACGCGACATCCTGGTGACGCGGTTCGGCTTGGAGCCGGGCACGGAGCCGCAGACGCTGGAGCAGGTCGGTAACCGTTTCGGGGTGACGAAGGAGCGGATCCGCCAGTTGGAGTCGCGGGCACTGAAGAAGCTGCGAGGAATCGCGGAGCGCGAGAAGCTGGAGATTCCGGGGATCTAAGGCCTCGCGAGCGGCAACCATAACTGGCCGGAGCTGGAGCGATTGCGACAGCTCCGGCCTCTTTCATGCGTGTCGGGGTGAAGGGGTCAGACCCCGTTGCGGACGAGCGGTTCAGAACATCGGGAAGCGCTGCCCCGCAAAGGGGTCTGACCCCTTCACAGCACTTGGCGAATGGCGCCAGCCCGGACACAATGACACCTGTAGCGTCGAAGGACGACGCGCCGCCGACCGCTTCCCTCCGCTGCGACCACCGCTGTGGCCGTCGCCGCTCTTCAGCCGCCCTACACCCGCGACGAGTTGTGCGCGCTCGGTCTGGACCCGGACCGCCTGCCGCGGCACGTGGCCGTCATTATGGACGGCAACGGCCGCTGGGCGCGGTTGCGGGGGCTGCCGCGCGTCGAGGGCCACCGCCGCGGCGTGGCCAGCGTGCGGTCGCTGGTCGAGGAGTGCTCGCGGCTGGGGCTGGAGCAGCTCACGCTGTATTGCCTCAGCAGCGAGAACTGGAAACGGCCGCCCAGCGAGCTGGACCTGCTGTTGAGACTCCTGGAACAGTATGTGATCGAGGAGCGCGCCGAGATTATCCGACAAGGGCTGCGGTTTTCGATCATCGGCCGCCGCGAGGGCCTGGGCCGCGACGTGCTCGACGAAATCTCCAAAACCATCGAATGCACCCGCGACAACACCGGCATGCGGCTGTGCCTGGCGGTGAACTACGGCAGCCGCACGGAAATCGTCGACGCGGCCCGTTCGATCGCCGAGGCGGTGCGTGAGGGGCGGCTTGCTCCCGCGGAGATCGACGAGCACACGATCCGCGAGCAGCTCTACACGGCGGGGATGCGCGATCCCGATCTGGTGATCCGCACGGCCGGCGAAATGCGGGTCAGCAATTTTCTCTTGTGGCAGATCAGCTATGCGGAGCTGTGGGTGACGGAGAAGTGCTGGCCCGATTTTCGCCCGCCCGATCTGCACGACGCGCTGCGCGACT
>JAHWKJ010000047.1:0-2302 GCA_019347905.1 Planctomycetota bacterium | reverse complement strand
GAGAAGTGCTGGCCCGATTTTCGCCCGCCCGATCTGCACGACGCGCTGCGCGACTCCGCCGCCCGCGACCGCCGCTTGGGCGGCCTGCCGGACTGAGCCCGGGTTGTGTGGATTTCAATCCACACGGCCGATGCTCGACGCGTGCGTCTCAAGATTTGGCCGTGTGGATTGAAATCCACACTACCGGGCGCTTCGCCGCGTTGCGCGCGTGACTTCGCCACCGTCGATTGGTAGGGTATTGCTCACTTTGAATTGTTCGTCGGAGCACAGGAGCGCGTTCACGTCATGCCAATCGGGTTCGGCATTGTCGGCTGCGGGATGATCGCCGGGTTCCACGCGAAGGCCATCGAGCACATTCGCGGGGCGAAGATCGTCGCCTGTTACGACACGTACACTCCCGGCGCCGAGCGCTTCGCCGCCGCCAACGACTGCCGCCATTATGCCGAGCTGAAGGAACTGTTGTCCGACCGCGAAGTGCAGATCGTCACCATCTGCACGCCCAGCGGAGCGCATCGCGACCCGGCGGTCGCCGCCGCCCGCGCCGGCAAGCACGTCGTCGTCGAAAAGCCGCTGGAGATCACGCTCGCCCGCTGCGACGCCATCATCAATGCGTGCCGCAAAAACAACGTCAAGCTGTGCACGATTTTCCCCTCGCGGTTCAGCCCGGTGAACCAGGCGCTGCGAGACGCGCTTGCCGAGGGCCGCTTCGGCCGGCCCACGCTCGGCGATGCCTATACGAAGTGGTGGCGCACGCAGCAGTACTACGACAGCGGCGGCTGGCGCGGGACGTGGGAGTTCGATGGCGGCGGAGCCTACATGAACCAGGCCATCCACAGCGTGGACCTGTTGTACTGCTTCATGGGCGAGGTCGCCGAAGTCACCGGCGCCACCGCGACGCTGGCCCACGAGCGGATCGAAGTGGAAGACGTCGGCGTCGCCACCCTGCGGTTCAAAAGCGGCGCGCTGGGAGTGATCGAAGCCACCACCGCCGCTTGGCCCGGCATGCTCAAGCGGCTGGAGATTCACGGGACCGAAGGCACCGCCGTCATCGAGGAAGACAGCCTGCTTGTCTGGGAATTCGCCAAAAAGTCGCCCAAGGACACTTCCATCCGCCGCAAGTTCATGAAGGAGACGGAAAGCGGCGGCGGCGCCAGCGATCCCACCGCCATCTCGTACCAGGGTCACATGCGACAACTCAAGGATTTCATCGACGCCATCCAGACCGGCGTGCGGCCGCTCGTCGATGGCGAAGAAGGCCGTAAGAGCGTCGAGATCATCCTGGCGATTTACAAGGCAGCCTGGACGGGCCGGCGCGTGGAACTTCCGCTGAAGAGTGACCCGCGGCGTCCGGCAGGAAGCACGACGGGCATCAGCGGAAGGCGGTAGAATCGGTTACGATGAAAGGCACGACGTGCGATAGTATCGAGACGAAAAGCGGGGGAGATTATGGCTGCCACCAAGCGCCGCTACGCCAAGGAGGAATTTGCCCGCCGCGGGGACGCGCTCGTCGAAAGCAAGGTGCGCCCTCATCTGACGGCGGCCGACGAGGACAAGTTCGTCGCCATCGACATCGAGACGGGCGAGTACGAGTTGGACAAGAACGAGATGAACGCAGCGGATCGGCTGCGCAAGCGTATTCCCGCTGCGCAAATCTGGCTGGTGCATGTCACCCTGGGCTATCTCCATCGCTTCGGTGGACATGGTTTGGGGGGCAAGCTGTGATTGTCGGGATCGTTCAGAGGCGCGAAGCGCTGATCCGGCTGACCGTCCGCGGTTTTCGCGGGCTTGAGCAAGAGATCAACGCGGTAGTCGATTCGGGCTACACCGGCTGGCTGACGTTGCCGACCGCGGTTATCGCTGCGCTCAATCTGCCCTGGCAAACGTTCGGCCGTGGTATGCTGGCGGATGGAAGCGTGAGTGCGTTCGATGTCTACCGAGCCAAGGTCGTGTGGGATGGCCGTATCCGCTCCGTCTTCGTGGATGAGTTTGATGCGACGCCTTTGGTGGGAATGGCACTGTTGCGAGGCTACGAGTACAAAATGCAGGTGCGCGCACGTGGCAAGGTTACGATCAAGCGCCTGCCCCGGAGGTAGAAGGCAGACGCACGAGCCTTGGTAGCCTTTCATCCCGAACAAAGATTGCCACGTATGGACCCGCTCGCCATTGTTCAGATCGTTTCCCGCTGGGTGCATGTCGGGACGGCGATTGTCGTGCTCGGCGGCAGCGTGTTTATGCGCTTCGTGCTGATGCCCGCCGCGTCACAGTTGCCGGATGCGGAGCACGACGCCCTTCGGGAACGGGT